>NZ_JBHUDX010000022.1:67710-136796 GCF_042678285.1 Streptomyces caeni | reverse complement strand
GGCACCCGGGCGCGGCGTCGGGGCGGCCGGAGCCGACGGCGGCGCCGTGAACTCGGGTGCACCCGGAGCCGGGGCCGCCGGAGCGGGCCGCGGCGCGGGCTTGGGACCCGGGGTGGGACGCGGACCCGGAGCCGGGGCCGCGGGCCTCTCGGCCGCGGGCGGCTTGGGCGCCGCCGGGCGAGGGGCAGCCGGACGCTCCCCCGCTGCCTTGGGGGCGTGGGAGGGACCCCTACCCTGCGCCGGGGAGGGCGCGGCCGGCTTCGCCGGAGACGCCTTGCGGGCGGCGGGCTTCGCGCCCCCGCCGTTGCCCTGCTGCAGGGCGTCGGTCAGCTTGCGTACTACGGGCGCCTCAATCGTGGAGGACGCCGAACGGACGAATTCACCGAGTTCCTGGAGCTTGGCCATGACGACCTTGCTCTCCACACCGAACTCCTTGGCGAGTTCGTAGACCCGGACCTTAGCCACTTCGCTCCTTTGAGGTCCGGGTTGCGGCCGGACCGTCGCTAGTTCATGGGCGTACTCATCGCGTACTCATCGAGTGCTCATCGCAATCTCGACCTGCTTTCGACTCGCGAGGTACCAGGCCGCACGGGGTTTTCCGTACGGCACGTCGTGCGGTGTTGCGTGCTCAGCAAGGTGCTGTTCAGCAACCTTCTGTCTGCTCGACGCAACGGCGCAACGCCTTTACGTCGAGCCCCGGGACGCGCAGCGCCCGCGGGAGAGCCCGGCGGCGGACCGCCAGGTCGAGACAGCCCATGGCGGGGTGTATGTACGCACCCCGGCCGGGCAGCGTACCGCGAAGATCGGGGACGCAGGCGTCCTCGACCGCCACGATGCGCAACAGTTCGACCTTGGCCGCCCGCTCCCGGCACCCCACGCAGGTGCGTTCAGGGCGTGCGCGGGCACGCGTCCGGCCAGACACGGTTCAGTCTACCTCCCCGCGTCGACCTCACCCCTTTGGGGCAAGAATCGAACGGTTGTTGTCGTGATCTCAGCGCCACACGGCCGGGATCTATTCCCCACCGAAGCCGCCCTCTCAGTCCTGCTTCTCAGTCCTGCTTCTGGGCGGGCTGCTCCGTGTCGGGCCGGATGTCGATCCGCCAGCCGGTCAGCCGGGCCGCGAGGCGGGCGTTCTGCCCCTCCTTGCCGATCGCCAGCGACAGCTGGTAGTCGGGGACGGTCACCCGCGCGGAGCGGGCCGAGAGGTCGACGATGTCCACCTTGGAGACACGGGCCGGAGAGAGCGCGTTCGCCACCATTTCGGCCGGGTCGTCCGACCAGTCGACGATGTCGATCTTCTCACCGTTCAGCTCGCCCATGACGTTGCGCACCCGGCCGCCCATCGGACCGATGCACGCGCCCTTGGCGTTCAGGCCCGACCGGGTGGACCGCACGGCGATCTTCGTGCGGTGGCCGGCCTCGCGGGCGATCGCGGCGATCTCGACGGAGCCGTCGGCGATCTCCGGCACCTCCAGGGCGAAGAGTTTCTTCACCAGGTTCGGGTGCGTGCGGGACAGCGTCACGGACGGGCCGCGCACACCCTTGGCCACCCGGACGACATAGGACCGGATGCGCTTGCCGTGCTCGTACGTCTCGCCCGGCACCTGCTCCTGCACCGGCAGGATGGCCTCCAGCTTGCCGATGTCCACGAGCACGTTCTTCGGGTCGCGGCCCTGCTGGACCACACCGGTGACGATGTCGCCCTCGCGCCCCGCGTACTCGCCGAGCGTCGCGTCGTCCTCGGCGTCGCGCAGGCGCTGCAGGATGACCTGCTTGGCGGTGGTGGCGGCGATCCGCCCGAAGCCCGACGGGGTGTCGTCGAACTCGCGCGGCTCCTGCCCCTCCTCCAGGTCCTCGGGGTCCTCCTTCGCCCAAACAGTCACATGGCCGGTCTCCCGGTTGAGCTCCACGCGCGCGTGACGGCGGCTTCCCTCCGTGCGGTGGTAGGCGATGAGGAGGGCCGACTCGATCGCCTCGACGAGCAGGTCGAAGGAGATCTCCTTCTCCCGAACCAAGCCCCGCAGGGCACTCATGTCGATGTCCACGGCTACGCCTCCTCCTCTTCCTTCATGTCCTTGTTGTCCTTGTTGTCCTTGCGGCTGAACTCGACCTGGACGCGCGCGCTGGCGATGTCCGGAAAGGCGAGTCTGCGGGTGGTGGCCTTGCGGCCCTTCACACCGGGCACTTCGAGGTCGACGCCGTCGTCGTCGACCCGCAGAATCCTGGCGACCAGCTCGCCGCCCTCGCCCAGCTGGAACCGCACCAGCCGGCCGACGGCCCGCACGTAATGGCGGCGTTCTCTGAGGAGGCGTTCCGCGCCCGGGGTTCCGACCTCGAGGTCGTACGCGCCCTGGCCCATCGCGTCCGTCTCGTCGAGCCTCGCCGAGAGCGCACGGCTCACATCGGCGATCCGGTCCAGGTCGGCACCGGTGTCGGAGTCGACGACGACGCGCAGCACACGCTTGCGTCCGACGGAGTCCACGGCGATCTCTTCGAGATCAAGGCCCTGGGAGCTGACGAGCGGTTCCAGCAGTTCTCGCAGCCTCTCGCTCTGGGTGGTGCTCATCCGGGTGACTCCTCGGCCGCGTGTGCTGTTGTGGGAAGGTCGCGTGTCAGGTCAAAGGGTATCCGGTCCCGGGCGGTGTTGCCGTCCACCTGCGCGTCCCCTCGGGCGGGCGTGCGATCGGCCGAGCCGATGGCGAACGCCGGGGCGGCGCACCGGTACGGTGATCACGGGCGAGGGTCCGTGCGACACCCTGTCCGCCCACCCGTTCGCATCCGGTCATCGAGGACGTCTGCCGTGCCGTTCCCCCCGCCCCCGCGCACTCTCCTGCGCAGAAGGAACCTGCTCGCCTCGGCCGCCGGGGCCGCGCTGCTGACCGGCTGCTCCGGGACGCCCGAGGCGGCCGCCCCGGCCGCCCCGTCGGCCGCCGACCGGGCACGCTCGCGTGCGGCGCGCGACAGCGAGGCGCTGGCCGGGCAGTACGCGGCCGTGATCGCCGCCCATCCGGCGCTGGCGGCGCGGCTGCTGCCACTGCACGCGGAGGTCGTCCGGCACGCCCGGGCCTTCGGCGGCGGCTCCGGCACCCCGTCGGCCGCAGCGGCCGCGTCCCGGTCCGCCTCCGCCGCAGCCTCCGCCTCCGCCTCGTCGAGTCCCTCCCCTGTTCCCGCGGACCCCAAGTCCGCCCTCGCCGGGCTGGCCACGGCGGAGCGGACCCTGGCCGACAGACGGGCCACGGCGCTGCTGGACGTGCCGGGCGAGCTGGCCCGGCTGCTGGCGTCCGTCTCGGCGGCCGGGGCCGTGCACGCGTATCTGCTGAGGGAGGACGGGAGATGACCACCACCGGCACACCGGAGGAGCGGGACGGCGAGCTGTCGGCCCTGCGCGCGGCACTGCGCGCCGAGCACGCCGCGGTCTACGGCTACGGCGTCGTCGGCGGCAGGATCGTGCCGTCCCGGCGAGGGCAGGCGCGGGCCGCGTACGACGCCCACCGCGCCCGGCGGGACGAACTGACCCGGACGGTGCGGGACCTGGGCGGGACACCGGACGCGGCGGCGGCCGCGTACGCGCTGCCGTTCCCCGTCCGCGACTCCGCCGCCGCGGTACGGCTCGCCGCCGAGTTGGAGGAGCGGCTGGCCGGGGTGTACTCCGACCTCGTCCGCGCGTCGACGGGCGAGCGACGGCGCTCGGCGGCCTCGGCGCTGCGGGAGGCGGCGGTGCGGTCGGTGCGCTGGAGCGGCGAGAGCGTAGCCTTCCCTGGTCTCGCCGAACGGGCGGCGGCCGGCCCCACCACGTCGGCGGCACCGCGGACCTGAGGCGTACGCGCACATCGCACGCGTGCGAAGCCGACCTGGAAGGGAACACCTCGCGCATGGCTTTGGAACCGCCGCAGCGCCTCGTACGGGCCCTCGGCGAGACGCGGCGCGACGGTGGCGCCGAGTGGCTGGAGGAGCTGCCCGAACGGGTCCGGCGGGCGGTCGGTCCACGCGCGCTGGCCGTGGAGCGGGTGCAGGCGCCCGGCGGTCGCAGCAGCCTGGTCCTTCTGGTGCGGCAGGCCGACGGCACCCCCGCCGTGCTGAAGCTGGCGCCGCCGTGGGCCCGTCCGGAGAGCGAGCGGGCGGCGCTCGCGTACTGGGGCGGCTCCGGGGCCGTACGACTGCTGGAGGCCGACGCCGAGGAGGGCGTCCTGCTGCTGGAGCGGCTGCACCCGGAGGTGTCCGTGCGCTCGCTCCCGGAGGCGAAGGCCCTGCTGGAGGCGGCGGGCGCACTGCGGCGGCTGTGGGTCGAGCCCCCCGCCGGTCACGTCTTCGAGACGGTGGCCGTGCGGACCGGGCGGCAGGCCGGGGCGATGTGTGCGGCCGCCGCGACGGACGCCGAGGCCGCACCCCTGGTCGAGGCGGCGCTGGCGGCCCGTGAGGAGCTGCTCGCCTCGCCACCGGAGGAGCGGCTGCTGCACGGCACGTTCCGGCAGAGCAAGGTTCTCGCCGGGGAGCGGATGCCGTGGCTGGCCGTGGGCCCCGACCCGGTGGCCGGCGAGTGTGCCTTCGATCTGGCGCGGCTGGTGCGCGACCGGGTGGAGGACCTGATCGCGGCGCCCTCGGGTGCGGCGATCACCCGCCGCCGGGTGAGGCGGCTCGCGGAGTCGCTCGACCTGGACGAGGAGCGGCTGCGCGGCTGGACCCTGTTCCGGGCGGTGGAGTCCGGCGTCCGGGCCCGCCGGGTCGGCCGCCTGCAGGACGCGGACCTGCTGCTGGAGTTCGCGAGCTGGCTGTGAACCGAGCGCGGGCGCCCGGGGAGCTCACGCGGCGCGAGCCCGAGCGGCACGGCGCACAAGGCACGGGACACAGGGCACACGGGACACAGCGACCGCTCCGGGCAGGCAGCGGGAGGCTCCCACCCGTCGTGTCGGGTTCACCCGCCCCGGTGGGCCCCCGGTGGGGCCGCGAGGATCCGCCCCGCCCGCCCCGCACCGGCCCACAGCGGTGGGCCCAGCCGACCCGTCGGCCGACCCGGAGCGGTTCCGGACCGCCCACCACCGCACGCCGGCCCCCGACCGGCCGGGGACCACGGCCGCACACCGGTTGGCCCGGCCCGTCGAGCCCGGACCCGTCGTCCCTCGGCCCGCTCTCACCCGGCGAGGCGTCAGCCACGTCCTCCCCCGCACCGCACCGGCGGGTCCCACCCGTACCGCCCGGCCCGCAGGGCGACCCGGGCGGGCCGAACCGTCCGCCGGCGCGCCCGGGGACGGGCGTCGTCGTGGCGGAGGCGGCGGACGAGAGGTCAGGCCGTCAGGCGGGCGACGGCCTCGGCCACCGTCAGCTCTTCGCGCTCACCGCTCTTGCGGTCCTTCAGCTCCAGGACGCCCTCTGCGGAGCGGCGGCCCGCCACCAGGATCTGCGGCACTCCGATCAGCTCGGCATCCGTGAACTTCACGCCCGGCGAGATGCCGGCCCGGTCGTCCACCAGGACGCGGACGCCGGCGTCGGCCAGCTTCTGCGAGACGTCGAGGGCCAGCTCGGTCTGGAGCGCCTTGCCCGCCGCCACGACGTGCACGTCGGCCGGGGCGACTTCCTTGGGCCAGCACAGGCCCTGCTCGTCGGCGTGCTGCTCGGCGAGCGCCGCGACCGCGCGGGAGACGCCGATGCCGTAGGAGCCCATGGTCACGCGGACCGGCTTGCCGTTCTGGCCGAGAACGTCGAGGTGGAAGGTGTCCGCGTACTTGCGGCCCAGCTGGAAGATGTGGCCGATCTCGATCGCGCGGTCCAGCTTGAGGCCCGTGCCGCAGCGGGGGCAGGGGTCGCCCTCCTCGACCACGACGACGTCGAGGTAGTCGTCGACCTCGAAGTCACGGCCGGCGACGACGTTCTTCGCATGCGTGTTGATCTTGTTGGCGCCGGTGATCCAGGCCGTGCCCGGGGCCACCCGCGGGTCGGCGATGTAGCGGACCTTCTCCAGGCCCTGCGGGCCGACGTAGCCGCGGACGAGGTCCTCGCGGCCCTCGAAGTCCTCGGCCGTCACCAGCTCGACGACGGCGGGCGCGAGGTGCTCGCCCAGCTTGCCCAGGTCGACCTCGCGGTCTCCCGGCACGCCCACGGCCACGATCTCGCCGTCGACCTTGACCAGGAGGTTCTTGAGCGTGGCGGACGCCGGGACGCCCAGGAGCTCGGCGAGCGTCTCGATGGTCGGGGTGTCCGGGGTGTCCAGTTCCTCGACGGGCGGGTGCCCGGCGCCCTCGGCCGGCTTCAGTGCGAAGGTGACCGCCTCGGTGTTCGCCGCGTAGTCGCAGTCCGGGCAGTCGACGAAGGTGTCCTCGCCGGCCGCGGCCGGGGCCAGGAACTCCTCGGAGGCCGAGCCGCCCATCGCGCCCGAGACCGCCGACACGATCCGGTAGTCGAGGCCGAGGCGCGCGAAGATCTTCTGGTACGCCTCGCGGTGCAGCCGGTAGGACTCGGCCAGACCCTCGTCGGTCGTGTCGAAGGAGTACGAGTCCTTCATCTGGAACTCGCGGCCACGCAGGACGCCGGAACGGGGACGGGCCTCGTCCCGGTACTTGGTCTGGATCTGGTACAGGATGATCGGCAGGTCCTTGTAGGACGCGGCCTGGTCCTTCACCACGAGCGTGAAGATCTCCTCGTGGGTGGGGCCGAGCAGGTACTCGGCGCCCTTGCGGTCCTTGAGGCGGAACAGCAGGTCGCCGTACTCCTCCCAGCGCGCCGACGCCTCGTACGGCTCCTTGGGCAGGAGTGCGGGCAGCAGCACCTCCTGGGCGCCGATCGCGTCCATCTCCTCGCGCACGACCCGGGAGATGTTGTCGAGGACCTTCTTGCCGAGCGGCAGCCAGGTCCAGATGCCCGCGGAGTTCCGGCGTACGTAGCCGGCGCGGACGAGCAGCTTGTGGCTGAGCGTCTCGGCGTCCGCCGGGTCGTCACGCAGTGTCTTGACCATCAAACGGGACATGCGCTGGACCTGGGCCATGATTCTCGACTCCTGCTGGGTAAGGGTGATGGCCACGAGGTTAGCCGGGCCGCCTGTGCGGGCGGTAATCGGTTAACCCCGGCGCAGCGGCAGCGGAGCGCCCATCACGGCATACGGCTTCGGCGCGCTGGGGAAGAGCACCTGCCGCGCGAGGTCCTCGTAGCCGAGCGAGCGGTACAGGCCGCGGGCCGGGCTGTCCGTGTCGATCGCCGACAGGATGGAGCGGGGTTCGTCGGCACCGTCCGTGATGGTGGTGATCAGGGCCCGGCCGATGCCCCGGTTCTGGTACTGCGGATGGACGTGCAGCTCGGTGATCACGAAGGAGTGGTCGAGCCAGTCCTCGTGGCCCTGGGCGCGCAGATACGGTTCCACGACGGTGGACCACCAGTGGGTGCGGTCGTTGGGCATGCCGTAGACGAAGCCGACGAGCCGTCCGTCGCCGGTGGTGGCGCCGAAGGCGCGGGCTCCCGGATGCGTCATGTGCCGCTGCACGATCTGGCGGCGTACGGCGATCTCGTCGGCGCTGAGCCCGAAGGCGACGGCCTGCACGGCGAGCGCCTCCTCGACGCGCGCGGACAGGTCCAGGGGGCCGATCACGACCTCGTCGGGGCTGGGGTGACCGTGACCGGGGATGCGCAGCATGCGGGGAGCCTACCGGGGCACTTCGACGGGTGGCGCCGGGTACCGCGCAGACCGTCCGGCCGGGCCGTACCGGAGCGGCAAGAAGCGGCCCGGGTCAGAACAGCACGCTCATGAACGCGCCGACTTCCGTGAAGCCCACTCTGCGGTACGTCCGCCGGGCTGGTGTGTTGAAGTCGTTGACGTACAGACTCACCACCGGGGCCACATCCGCCAGCGCGTAGCGCAGGACGGCCGCCATGCCGGGAACGGCCAGGCCCCGGCCGCGGTACTCGGGGGCGACCCACACGCCCTGGATCTGGCACGCCTGGGGCGTCGCGGCGCCGATCTCCGCCTTGAAGACGACCCTTCCGCTCTGGTCGAGGCGGGCGAAGGAGCGGCCGGAGCCGACCAGTTCCGCGACCCGTGCCTGGTACAGCAGTCCGCCGTCGCCGGCCAGCGGGGAGACGCCGACCTCCTCGGTGAACATGGCCACGCACGCCGGCATGATCGTGTCCATCTCGTCCTTGCGGATGCGGCGGACGTACGGATCGGGGACGATGCCGTCCGGCATGCGGTCGGTGGCCATGAGCGGCTGGTGGGCGCGGACCTCCCGGGCCGGACCCCAGCTCGGTTCCAGCAGCCGCCACAGCAGGGCGGTGGGTTCGGCGGGGCCGACGATCGAGGAGCAGCGGCGGCCCGCGCGCCGGGCCCGGTCGGCGAAGGCCCGCACCGCGCGGGCGTTCGCGCAGATCGGGACGAGGTTGGCGCCGGCGTAGCACAGGGACGTCAGCATGCCGTCCTCGTACCAGCCCCACATCTCGCCGCCGAGCCGCCAGGGGTCCAGGCCCGCGACCTGGACCCGGGACGTGACGAAGGCGTTCGCCACCGGCTCGCGGTCGAGGACGGCGAGCGCGGCGTCCAGGTCGCTCGGTTCGAGGACCCGGGTGGTGGTCTGCGTCAACACGTGCGGCAAGCCTTCACCCTGGAGTCTGCTGATCTCCGCACTGTACCTGGCCGACAACCACCGCGCCGCCCGGTGCCCGAGCAGCGGACGGCGCCGGCGAACCCGTGGGCCCGCCGTGGTGCGCGGGGCCGCTGTGACCGCCCCGGCCCGCGCGTCACGCCGTACGGGGTCCGCGCACCGGGGCGTCGCGCATCCGGGCCACGCCGACGAGCGCACGGCCGCGGCTCGCGGCGGCCCGGCCCGCCCGGTCGCGCTCCCGCGCAACCCGCGTCCGCCGCACCACGGTTGCCGCCGCTCCCCGCGAAGTCGCCGTCGCGCAGGGCGGATCAGGCGACCGCGGCGGGCACACACGCCAACGCCCCGTCACACACCGTGTGACGGGGCGCCATGGGCGTACGGAAGACGCGGGGTTCAGCCGGCCACGGACACCGACGGCTCGCCGGAGGCCGCGCCGTCCTTCTCCATCTGCTCGGCGATCTTCATCGCCTCCTCGATCAGGGTCTCGACGATCTGCGACTCGGGGACGGTCTTGATGACCTGGCCCTTGACGAAGATCTGGCCCTTGCCGTTGCCGGAGGCGACGCCGAGGTCGGCCTCGCGGGCCTCGCCGGGACCGTTGACGACGCAGCCCATGACGGCGACCCGCAGCGGGACCTCCATACCGGTCAGGCCCGCGGTGACCTCCTCGGCCAGCTTGTAGACATCCACCTGGGCGCGGCCGCAGGAGGGGCAGGAGACGATCTCCAGGCCGCGCTCGCGCAGGCCGAGGGACTCCAGGATCCGGGTGCCGACCTTGACCTCCTCCACGGGAGGCGCGGACAGGGAGACGCGGATCGTGTCGCCGATGCCCTGGGACAGCAGCGCGCCGAAGGCGACGGCCGACTTGATCGTGCCCTGGAAGGCGGGACCGGCCTCGGTGACGCCCAGGTGCAGCGGGTAGTCGCACTGGGCGGCCAGCTGCCGGTACGCCTCGATCATCACCACGGGGTCGTTGTGCTTGACCGAGATCTTGATGTCCCGGAAGTCGTGCTCCTCGAACAGGGACGCCTCCCACAGGGCGGACTCGACCAGCGCCTCCGGGGTGGCCCTGCCGTACTTCTGCAGCAGCCGCTTGTCGAGCGAGCCCGCGTTGACCCCGATCCGGATCGGGGTGCCGTGGTCCTTGGCCGCCTTGGCGATCTCCTTGACCTTGTCGTCGAACTGCTTGATGTTGCCCGGGTTGACGCGGACGGCCGCGCACCCGGCCTCGATCGCCGCGAACACGTACTTCGGCTGGAAGTGGATGTCGGCGATCACCGGGATCTGCGACTTGCGCGCGATGGTGGGGAGGGCGTCCGCGTCGTCCTGCGTCGGGCACGCCACCCGGACGATCTGGCAGCCCGATGCCGTCAGCTCCGCGATCTGCTGGAGCGTCGCGCCGATGTCCGACGTGCGCGTCGTCGTCATCGACTGCACCGACACCGGAGCGTCTCCGCCCACCGCCACGGATCCGACCTGGATCCGCCGGCTCTTCCGGCGCTCGGCGAGCTTGGTCGGAACGGACGGCATGCCGAGTGAAATCGCAGTCATCTGCTGTGCAACCCCAAGTTGTGGATCAAGGTCCGGTCCCGGAACGACGGGCTCCAGGGTTTGAGATTACGGCACGGGTGTGGCCGCAGGCACATCACCGGTCCGTCGCCACGCCTCATGGGCGACGGCCGGGAAGGAAGTGTTCCCGGCCGCCGCGCACTCCGGGTGACTACGAGATTTTCACCGGGTTGACGACGTCCGCGATCAGCACCAGGAGGGTGAAGCAGACGAAGATCCCGGCCACCACGTACGCCACCGGCATCAGCTTCGCCACGTCGAAGGGGCCCGGGTCGGGGCGGCGCAGCACCTTGGCCAGGGTGCGGCGCAGCGACTCCCACAGGGCGCCCGCGATGTGCCCGCCGTCCAGCGGGAGCAGCGGCAGCATGTTGAACAGGAAGAGGGAGAGGTTGAAGCCCGCGACGAGCAGCAGCATCATCGCGATCTGCTGGGACGGCGGGATGTCGAGGGTGAAGACCTCACCGCCGACGCGGGCCGCGCCGACCACGCCCATCGGCGAGTCCGGCGCGCGCGGGCCGTCGCCGAAGGCCGCGTCCCACAGCGCGGGGATCTTGCCCGGCAGGGACACCAGCGACTCGATGCCGTTCTGCATCATGTCGCCCATGCGCTGCAGGGACTGGTCGAAGGACTGCTGGACGATGCCGGTGGCGGGCGTGAAGCCCAGGAAGCCGGCGTACACGTACTTGCCCTCGATGTAGCCGCCCTTGCCGTCGGTCTTGCTCACCTGGTTCTTGATCAGGTGGGCCCGCAGGTCGATCCGCTGCCCCTTGCGCTCGACGGCGATCGTGACGTCCTTGCCGGGGTGGGCGCGGATGTCGGACTGGAGGGTGGACCAGTCCTTCACCGGCTTGCCGTCGAACGCGACGATCGTGTCGCCCGGCTTGAGCCCGGCGGCCTGGGCGGGCGCGGCCGGGTCGCCCTTGGCGCACTTGGTGCGGTTCTCGCTCTGCTGGATGACGCAGTCGGAGACCTTGCCGACCGTGGTGGTCTGGGTCTGGACGCCGAAGGTCATCATCACGCCGAGGAAGATCGCCACGGCGAGGACCAGGTTCATGAAGGGGCCCGCGAACATGACGATGACCCGCTTCCACGGCTTGCGCGTGTAGAAGAGGCGGCTCTCGTCGCCGGGCTGCAGCTCCTCGAAGGACTGCGCCCGGGCGTCCTCGATCATCCCTCGCCACGGCGAGGTGGAACGGGCCTCGATCCGGCCGTCCGGACCCGGCGGGAACATGCCGATCATGCGGATGTAGCCGCCGAGCGGGATCGCCTTCACGCCGTACTCGGTCTCGCCCTTCTTCCGCGACCACACGGTCGGGCCGAAGCCGACCATGTACTGCGGCACACGGATGCCGAAGAGCTTGGCCGTCGACAGATGCCCCAGCTCGTGCCAGGCGATCGAGACCAGCAGGCCGACCGCGAAGACCACTATGCCGAGGATCATCATCAGGGTCGTCATGCACGAGCCTCCGCGGTTGCCGTCTGCGCCGTCAGTTCCCTGGCCCGGGTGCGTGCCCAGGTCTCCGCTTCGAGGACGTCCGCGACGGTCAGGGAAGTTCCCGTCCGAGGGGTGCCGTGCTCCTCCACCACCCGGGTGACCGTCTCCATGATGCCGGTGAACGGCAGGGCGCCGTTCAGGAACGCGTCGACGCACTCCTCGTTGGCGGCATTGAACACCGCCGGTGCCGTGCCCGCGAGCCGCCCCACGTGCCGGGCGAGTCCGACCGACGGGAACGCCTCGTCGTCGAGCGGGAAGAACTCCCAGGTCGACGCCGTGCTCCAGTCGAACGCGGGCGCCGCGTCGGGCACCCGCTCGGGCCAGCCGAGACCGATGGCGATCGGTCCCCGCATATCGGGGGGCGTCGCCTGCGCCAGGGTCGATCCGTCCGTGAACTCCACCATCGAATGGACATACGACTGCGGATGCACGACAACCTCAATGCGATCGAAGGGAATGTCGTACAGCAGGTGCGCCTCGATCACTTCCAGGCCCTTGTTGACCAGGGTCGCGGAGTTGATCGTGATGACCGGCCCCATGGCCCAGGTGGGGTGGGCGAGGGCCTCCTTCGGGGTGACGTCCGCGAGTTCCGCCCTGGTCCGGCCGCGGAACGGGCCTCCGGAGGCGGTGACGACGAGTTTGCGCACGTCGGCGCGGGTTCCGGAGGCGAGCGCCTGGAAGAGGGCGGCGTGCTCGGAGTCGACGGGGATGATCTGGCCGGGCTTGGCCAGCTCCTTCACCAGCGGGCCGCCGACGATGAGCGACTCCTTGTTGGCGAGCGCGAGCGTGCGGCCCGCCTCCAGGGCGGCGAGGGTGGGCGCGAGGCCGATGGAACCGGTGATGCCGTTCAGCACGGTGTGGCAGTCGGAGGCGGCGAGCCGGCGGGCCGCGTCGGGTCCGGCGAGTATCTCGGGAAGGGGTTCTCCGGGGCCGTAGCACGCCGTGAGTGCCTCGCGCAGGGCCGGTACGACGTCCTCGCGGGCGACCGCGACCGTGCGCACGCGCAGGCGGTGTGCCTGCTCGGCGAGCAGTCCGACCCGGCCGCCGTTGGCGGAGAGCCCGGTGACCTTGAACCGGTCGGGGTTGCGCAGCACGAGGTCGATGGCCTGGGTGCCGATCGAGCCGGTGGAGCCGAGGATCACGACGTCCCGCACTCCGTCCACGGGGTCGAAGACGAGATGGGGGTCGGCAAGAGGGGCTGGACTGTCGCTCATCCCTCCATTGTGGCCGCACCGCGCCGCCGGAAGGACAGGGGCGCGGGGGTGTGCCGTGTCATCCTTCACCGCCGGACGTACAGCGATCACCCTTTGCGGAGACCGAGTGAAGATCACGTGATGGCACTTCGGCACCGACCGGCGGACGGCCGGCTGCCGGGCGGCATCCTGGGGGATCTCCATGCGCGGACGCATCGCCCTGCCCGCGCTCGCCGGTGCCGTGGCCCCGGCCGCCACGGCGTTCCCGGCCACTGCGGCGCAGGCCGACGGCGGGGTGACCGTCGGCCATGTCCGGTTCGACCGCCCCGGCAAGGACGACCGCTCCGGCAAGAGCCTCGACGCCGAGTGGGCGCAGATCAGGAGCAACGGTTCCTCGGCGGTCCCGCCGAAGGGCCAGTGCCGCATCGGACAACGTTCGCCCCCTTGTTGGCTGACGGTGTCACCCCGTGCTGAGCGGTGCGGCTCACTCAGCGTCGAGCTGGTGATCGGCCCAGACGTAGCTTTCGGGCAGCAGGTCGGTGATGAGGACGGTTCGGATGCGGTCGCCTTCGCCGACGATGACCTTGAGGGCGGGGAAGTAGTCGAGAAGGACCTGACGGCACCGGCCGCAGGGGGGAACAACCCCCCGGTCGCGGTCGCCCACGGCGACGATCGTGTCCAGCTCGTAGGCTCCCTGGGCGGCTGCGGCGCCGACGAGGACCAGCTCGGCGCAGGGGCCTCCCGTGAAGTGGTAGGCGTTTACCGCAGTGACGATCCGGCCGTCCCGGGCTCGGGCCGCGGCTGCCATGGTGTGGTTGTCCCCCCGGCAGCGGGTGTGAGCCACGTGCGCCGCGGCCTGGATGAGTTCGTGATCGACTTGGTGGGTCTGCGTGGTCATCTTCTCTGCCTTCGTCGGCTGTCAGTCGACGTTGACCCGCGTGACGACGGTACGCAAGCGAATATCGGTGGTGTGCTTGTTCCGCCGGGGCTGGAGGTTGAGCGGCCCGAACTCATCCGGGCAGTAGACGACTTCGGGCTCGCCGTCCTCGGATATGGCCTCGCCGTCGGCGATCGCGTAGAGGTGCTCGACCCGGGCCTTGAGCCCGCCGCCCGGCATGCCGGTGGGGGCGCCGCTCGGCCCGGGGCGGCGCCGACCACGAGGACGTGCCCGCGAGCGGCGGCGCCCCCACCGAGCGGCTGCTGAGCACTCCACGGCCGCCTGCTGAGCAATCCGTCCAGGGAATTGAGCAACCCCTACCCAGGTGCCGGACGCCTCTCGGCAGTGGACTGGGGCACGCGCCGGGACATCCGGTGCGGGACCGAACTCCCGGGGAGGGAATGCACCATGAACAAGTCCGCTGCCGTGCGGGGGGCCTTGGCGATCACCGGTGCCGTCTGCACGCTGATCGCGATGACGGGTTGCAGGAGCCATAGCGGCGGTTCAGGGGGAAGGGCCGGCGGCCTGCCCACGACGTCGGCCGGAGCGCGGGCCGACGGTTCGGCGAAGGGCGTGGGAGCCGGGTTCTCGGCGAACGGACTACAGAAGGCCCTGCTCACCGAGTTCGGGGAGGCGAAGGTGGTCTACGGCCCCAGGGCCGGCGCCATGTCCTCCCTGGCGCCGACCGGGTCGGCAGACACCGCCGGTGTCGAGGTGAAGACCGACAAGCCGCAGTGTCTTCGCCTCACCCAGGGCATCGACGCCGACACTGCGGGGAGTGCCCCCGCGGCGCTCGTCTCCCTGGCCGACATCCCCGATGTGACCGTCGCCGAGGTGCTGGTCGCCCCCGATTCCGGTGCCGCCGACAAGATCATGGCAGGCGGTCCGCCGGCGGACTGCTCCTCGTACACCACCACCGTGGACGGCTATGTCACCGAATACCATCTCAAGAACCTCGACCTGCCGGACGTCGGTGACGAGGCCAGGGGGTACGAGATCGTCGGCCGCTCGAAGAAGTACGGCACCACCACGAGCAACTTCGTGATCGTCTTCCGGGACGGCGGCTGGATGGGGTCCCTCTCCGTGACCGGGCCCAAGGCGGACCGAGCCACCTTCGACAAGGTCGTGCAGGCGGCCCACGCCAAGGCCAAGTCCGAGCTCGGCTGAGCCGGGGAAGCGGCGGGGAGGGGACATGGACGAGCCGATACCGGAGGACCCGTGCCAGGGGGCGGCGGGGCGTCCGCCCGCGGACGACGGCCTGTACGCGGCGGTCGGCGGCTTCGCCGGGATTCGGGCGGCGGCGGACCTCCTCTACCGCAGGATGCTGGACGACCCCGGCCTCACGGACCGATTCCGGGGGACGGACCCCGACCGGCTGGCCGCCCATCAGGGGGCGTTCCTGACCGCCCTCCTCGGCGGTCCGGATCTGTACACCGGCGGGGACCTGGGCGCGGTCCACGCCAGCCTGGCCCTTTCGGACGCGGACTTCGAGGCCCTGTGCAACCATCTGGCCGCGGTCCTGCGTGACTTGGGCGTCGCGCCCACCGTCGCCGCGCAGGTGGTCGACCGGCTGGACCCGATGCGCTCCGCGGTGCTCGGCAGCGCCGACGGGTGAGCTCCGCTCCGCGGCTCCGCGGAAAGGTGCGGGCCGGTCCGGGCAGGGGGCCCGGCGGGCGCGCCCAGGGGCCCGGGCGACCGTCCATGTTCCCGTCCCGGCGGCTACGCCGACCGGGAGGGCCCGGTGCGGGCCGTGCGTTCCAGTGCCGCGGCCAGTTCCGTCCGGCCCCCCACCCCGAGCTTGCCGTAGGCATTCTGGAGATGATTGTTGACGGTGCGGACGGACAGCGTGAGCCGGTCGGCTATGTCCTTGCTGGACAGCCCGTCCACGGCCAGCAGACAGATTTCCCGCTCGCGCGCGGTCAGCGGTACGACCCCGGTGCTGACGGTCAGCGCCGGGGTCACCGCTCCCTCGCACCGGGCGGCGAGTTCGGCCGATCGCGCGGCCAGCGCGGCGGCGGCCCGCTGGTCGCCTGCCGCACGCCAGGCGTCGGCCGCCGCGGCCGCGGCCTCTGCGGCCAGCAGCGTGGCGCCCAATTGAGCGAAACGTTCCGCCGACTCGGCCAGCGGAGCCGGGGCACGATCGGCCGCGGCGCGGGCATGAGCGGCCCGCGCCGACACCAGCGCGCTGTCGCACTCGCGGGAGAGCCGTGCCAGCGGGTCGGCGGCCGCCGCCGGGTTCCCCAGCCGGGCGACGTCGTGCCACAGTGCCGCGGACACGGTCAGCTGGCCTTTGCCCCGTACGTCCTCGGCAGCGGCGGAGAGTACCGAACGAGCCGTGGCGGGATCGTTCTCCGCGGCCGCCGCCCAAGCCCGGGCGAGCGGCACCAGGCCCTGGGCGTCCACCGGCGGGTGGAGGGTGTCCATCTCCGCCGCGGCCGCCCGCGCCCCCGCACCATCACCCAGATGTGAGAGTGCCAGCGCGAGACAGCCCAGCCCCAGCTTCAGCGGTGCCTCGAAACCGCGCGCCCGGCTGATGGACACCGCATCCCGAGCCCAGCGGGCCGCCGTGCGCGGTCTTCCCTCCAGCAGGACGCACCGACCCACATACCAGGCGAATGTGGACAGGGCGTGCGGCACACCGTCGTCCACGGCCGCGCGCAGCGCCCGCCTCATGAGGGCGCTGGCCTCGGGCAGCCGTCCTGACTCGTGCAGCACGATGGCACGGCCCATCAGCCGGGTGCTCGGATGCAGAAAGTCGAACAGGTCCGCCGGCAACGGAGCGTCCGCCCGCGCATCCGCTTCGGCCTCGTCGACCAGGGTCAGCGCCTCGGCGGTCCGGCCCGCGACGGCGAGAGCCGCCGACTCGCCCAGGGCACGCAGCGGAGTGGGGCGCTGCCCGGCGCCGCGCGGCACCGTGTCCAACAGCGCCAGAGCCTGCTGGGGCTGGTCAGTGAAGGTGAGCACCATCGCGGCCAGAGCGGCCAGCTCCCCGTGGTGCTCCGCAGCGAGCGACGACCGGGCCTCGTCGGCCAACGCGAGCGCCAGGTCCGGGCGCAGGAGGCCCCAGAAGAGGTTGCTTCCCCGCGCAAGTACCAGCGCGAGACGCACCGTGTCGCCGCAGGGCAGCTCAGCGGCCCGGGCCAGCGCCTCCTCCGCCTCGGCGACCGCGCCGCGGGACAGCAGCGCCTCCCCGAGCAGCAGCCCGGCCTCGGCGCTGTCGCGGTCGGCGAGCACCCCGCGCGCAAGCCGTTCGACCCGGGGGTGGTCATGGGCGTAGCGGGCCAGACGCGCGGCACGCATCAGCAGCGCGGGATCGGCGGTCCCGGTGGCGTCCAGCCGCCACTGGGCGACCCTCAACGCGTCGTCCGCCCGGCGGGCGCCGCGCGACTCGACGCGGGCTATCTGGCCGAGCAGCAGTTTGCGGCGGCGCAGCACCGGCAGCTCCGCCCGCAGCACCTGAGCGTGCAGCGGGTGGGTCAGGACCGCCTCGTGGCGCCGTCCGGCGGTGCGCACCTGGACCAGCCCTGCTTCTTCCAGCCGCTCCAGCGCATCGAGATGGTCCGCGCCGGCTCCGTGTCCCCCGCCGTCCCCGGCCTCCCGGTCGGCAGGGCACAACTCGTCCACGCCCAGGGGCTGGCACAGCGCGAGCAGGTCGAGCATCGCACGGCCGGCCGGATCGACGCCCCGGATCCGGGCGGTGACCAGGTCCAGCAACCGCCGCCCGGGGCGTGGTGGCCTGCTGAACTGCAGTACTCCTCCCACTTCGCCGAGCGTGCCTTCCTGAACGGAACTCAAGAGCAGTTCACGCAGGTAAAGGAGGTTTCCGTGGGTGGCGGTCCACAACTCCGCGCAGGCGGCGACACCTACGGGCAGGTCGAAGAGCGACTGTACGAGTTCATCGGTGTGCGCCCGGTCCAACGGGCCGAGGTCGACGCGGACCCCGCGGTCGCCCGACCACAGCCCGTACATCGCGTCGGGTACGGGCTCGCCGTCCCGGACGGTGGCCACCAGGAACAGTGCCCCGGCATCCAGCAACTGCCCGAGCAGCAGCAACGACAGCGGGTCGAGCAGCGGCAGGTCGTCGACCAGCAGGACCAGCCTGCCGTTTCCCGCCTTCGCCGCGACGGCCTGGCGGGCCCGGGCGAACAGTGACAGCACGTCGCCGTGACCGGTCGGCTCCGGCCGCTCGGGCGGCGGGGGGTGCGAGGACTCCGGAGGCACCGGGGCAGCCGGCTGCCCGGGATCGGTCGCCAGCAGGTGGGCCAGGGCTCCGAGCGGGATGGACGCGGCGAGTGAGGTGGCGACGGCGCGAGCGGTCGTCAGGCCCGCCTTTCCGGCCTCCGCCAGACACTCCTCGGCGAGGCGTGTCTTTCCGACACCCGCCGGGCCGTGCACCAGGAACGCGTGCTGGACGCCCCGTCTCAGCACCTGCCGGAAAAGACCGAGTTCCCCGGCGCGCCCGATCAGAGGCCACGGCCTCGTCCCCCGGTATGAGCTGTTCACGGCGCAGAGGGTAGCGGCCCCGGCGGCAATCCGGTCCGGTGAGGTCGGTGAGGGCCGTGGACAGGCCCTCGCAGCGGGCCCGGTCCACCGGCATCACGGTCGGCCGGTCATCCGGCACCGCGCCGGCCACCGCGCCGGCCCCTGCCTCGGCCGGCTCCGAACTCCGAACTCCGACTCCGCCGTCTGCTCGGTTGCCTGACGCATCTGCCTCGATCGGTGGATCCGCCACGGGCCGTCCGTGGGAGCGATGTCGTACAGCGCGACGAAGACCTGCGACAGCGGGTCCTCGACGATCGCCGCCGGGGCGCGTGCAGTCCCCCCTGCCCCTCGCGCGGCGAGGGGCAGGGGGCTGTGGGTGTCAGCGGATGGGACGGTGGACGTTCTCCCGCCGGGCCGGACCCGGCGTCGCGTCCGCGATCCACGGTCCGTCTCCGGACGGGTCGTGGACGCCCTGCTCCAGCCACTCGTAGGTGCCGGACAGCACGTCCTTGACCACCCTGCGGTCCAGGTCGTCGGTGTTGGCCCACAGCCGCCCGAACAGTTCTTCGACACGGATCCGGGACTGCCGGCAGAAGGCGTCGGCGAGCCGGTACGCCTCGCGCCCGTGCTCCCCGCTCCCGCGCAGGTGCTCGGCGCGGACGCACGCCGCGCTCATCGCGAACAACTCGGCGCCGATGTCCACGATCCGGCCCAAAAAGCCCTGCTTGGTCTCCATGCGGCCCTGCCAGCGGGACATGCCGTAGAAGGTCGAGCGGGCGAGCTTGCGCGCGCTGCGCTCGACGTACCGCAGATGCGTGGAGAGGTCGATCTGCTGGTGGAACGCGCCGTACGCGCCGGGGATCCGGCCCTGTCCGACGACCAGCTTCGGCAGCCACTTGACGTAGAAGACGCCGGCGTTCGCGCCCGCCTTCGCCTTGTCGGCCAGGGACTTCTCGGGGTCGATCAGGTCGCCGGCCACGGACAGATGGGCGTCCACCGCCTCCCGCGCGATCAGCAGGTGCATGATCTCCGTGGAGCCCTCGAAGATGCGGTTGATGCGCAGGTCGCGCAGCATCTGCTCGGCCGGCACCCCCCGCTCGCCGCGGGCCCTGAGAGACTCAGCCGTCTCGAAGCCGCGGCCGCCGCGGATCTGGACCAGTTCGTCGGCCATCAGCCAGGCCATCTCGGAGCCGTACAGCTTGGCGAGGGCGGCCTCGATGCGGATGTCGTTGCGGTCCTCGTCGGCCATCTGCGAGCACAGGTCGACCACGGCCTCCAGGGCGAAGGTGGTCGCCGCGATGAAGGAGATCTTCGAGCCGACCGCCTCGTGCAGCGCGACCGGCTTGCCCCACTGCTCACGGGCTCCCGTCCACTCGCGGGCGATCTTCAGACACCACTTGCCCGCACCCACGCACATCGCGGGCAGCGAGAGCCGGCCGGTGTTCAGCGTGGTCAGCGCGATCTTCAGGCCCGCCCCCTCCGGGCCGATGCGGTTGGCGGCCGGGACGCGGACGTGGTGGAAGCGGGTGACGCCGTTCTCCAGGCCGCGCAGGCCCATGAAGGCGTTGCGGTTCTCGACGGTGATGCCCTCCGAGGCCGCCTCCACCACGAAGGCCGTGATGCCGCCCTTGTGGCCCTCGGACCTCGGCACGCGCGCCATGACGACGAGCAGGTCGGCGACCACGCCGTTGGTCGTCCACAGCTTCACCCCGTCGAGGACGTAGTGGTCCCCGTCCGGTACGGCCGTGGTGGCCAGCCGGGCCGGGTCAGAGCCCACGTCCGGCTCGGTCAGCAGGAACGCCGAGATGTCGGTGCGGGCGCAGCGCGGCAGGAACGTGTCCTTCTGGTCCTGGGTGCCGAAGATCTTCAGCGGCTGCGGTACGCCGATCGACTGATGCGCGGACAGCAGCGCACCGATCGCCGGGCTCGCGGAGCCGACCAGGGCCAGCGCCTTGTTGTAGTACACCTGGGTGAGGCCGAGACCGCCGTATTTGGTGTCGATCTTCATGCCGAAGGCGCCGAGCTCCTTGAGCCCGTTGATCGTCTCGTCCGGGATCCGCGCCTCGCGCTCGATGCGGGCGGAGTCGATCTGCGTCTCGGTGAAGTCGCGCAGCTTGGCGAGGAACTCCTCGCCGCGCTGTACGTCCTCGTCGGCGGGCAGCGGGTGGGGGTGGATCAGATCGAGCCGGAAGCGCCCTAGGAACAGCTCCTTGGCGAAGCTGGGTTTGCGCCAGTCCTGCTCGCGCGCGGCCTCGGCGACCTGACGGGCCTCACGCTCGGTGACGGTGGGCTTGGGGGTCGGTGCTGTTGGGGCGGACATGAGGCTCACCTCGCCGCGAATCGGGGTCTTGTGGGACGTACACCGATCAAGCTGCCGTACAACGATCAAGGGTGCCGTACGGCGACCTTGCGGACGTACGTTACTGACCGGTGCTACTCGATCGTTCGTACCCGATTCCGGGCGAGGTCACCAGTCCTCGCGCAGCCACCGGGCCGGGAAACGCCCACGGTTCGCATCCCCCGGGTGCGCCCCGCTGTCAAGTCGGCCCCTCGCGCGAGGGAGCCTTCGCCTCCCGAGCATCGTCGAAGCGCTTCGACATTCTCTGGACAGTCATCCCCGGCCGCGCTACTGTCGAGCCACCCTCACGCGCCCGTACGGATGGTCGACGCGCTATCGAAGCGCTTCACTACGCTTGGAGAGCCGGATGGTCACCCTCGCCGAGGTCGCTCAGCACGCCGGAGTATCGGCGAGCACGGTGAGCTATGTCCTCAGCGGCAAGCGGTCCATCTCCGCGGCCACCCGGCAGCGGGTCGAACGCAGCATCCGGGAGCTCGGCTACCACCCGAACGCCGGGGCCCGCGCCCTGGCCAGCAGCAAGTCGAACATCATCGCGCTGATGGTCCCGCTGCGCACCGACATGTACGTCCCGGTGATGATGGAGATCGCCATCGCCGTGGCGACCACCGCGCGCACCCACGGGTACGACGTCCTGCTGCTCACCGGCGAGGAGGGGCCCGACGCGGTGCGCCGGGTCACGGCCAGCGGGCTCGCCGACGCGATGATCCTGATGGACGTCGAACTCGACGACGAGCGGCTGCCCCTGCTGCGCGATGCGGGTGGCCCCACCGGAGCGAAGCCGGGAGTGGGGGAGGACCGGCCGTCGGTGCTCATCGGACTGCCCGCCAGCACCTCCGGGCTGACCTGCGTCGACCTCGACTTCGGGGCCGCGGGAGCGCTGTGTGTCGAGCATCTGGCGATGCTGGGTCACCGCGACATCGCTGTCATCGGCGAGGCACCCGCCGTCTACGAACGGCACACGGGATTCGCGGAGCGCACGCTCGACGGCCTGAGGTCCCGTGCGCGGGACCTGGGCCTGCGGGCCCTGCACCGCCCCTGCGAGGGCGGGTACGACGCGATGGCCGTCACCCTGGCCCGGATCCTCGACGAGCGGCCGGGCACCACCGGGTTCGTCGTGCAGAACGAGTCCGCGGTCGAGCCCCTGCTCGCCCTGCTGCGCCAGCAGGGCCGCGCCGTCCCCGAGGATGTCTCCGTGATCGCCGTCTGCCCGGACCAGGTCGCCACACAGGCGTCGGTGCGGCTGACCTCCGTGGCCATCCCCGCGCAGGAGATGGGGCGGCGCGCCGTCGAGCTGGTGGTCGCCAAGCTGGACGGGCGCGGTACCGACGAGGTGGTGCTGATCCCGCCCGAGCTGACGGTCCGGGGGAGCACGGGCCCGGTGCCGTCCGCCTCCTGAGCCGTCGACTCTCGTACGGGCGCGTGGTTCAGCCGCCGCTGACGACCGGGCCGGCGAGGTCGGGGGTGGCGTACGGGCCGGCCTCGCCGACCGTCCGCACCGGCGCACCGCGCACGGCGAGTGCCGGAGCCCGCCGAGCGGGGGGCTCCGGCACTCGGGCGACCGAGGGGTTCAGAGGGCGAGGCCCGTCAGGACGAGCACCCGCTCGTACGTGTAGTCCTCCATCGCGA
Organism: Streptomyces caeni; assembly: GCF_042678285.1. Lineage (NCBI taxonomy): Bacteria > Bacillati > Actinomycetota > Actinomycetes > Kitasatosporales > Streptomycetaceae > Streptomyces > Streptomyces caeni. Next base: position 114,556 of record NZ_JBHUDX010000022.1, on the reverse strand, counting down.
ACCGCACCCCCTCGCGCCCGACACCGGACCGCTTGGCGCCGCCGTACGGCATCTGGTCGGCGCGGTAGGACGGCACGTCGCCGATGACGACGCCGCCCACCTCCAGGGCACGGTGCGCGCGGAACGCCACCTGGAGGTCGTGCGTGAACACGCCCGCCTGGAGGCCGTACTTGGAGTCGTTGACGGCGGCGAACGCCTCGGCCTCGCCGTTCACCTTCTGCACGGTGAGGACGGGGCCGAAGACCTCCTCGCAGGAGACGGTCACGTCGGCCGGGACGTCGGTGAGGACGGTCGGCGCGTACGACGCCCCGTCCCGCTTGCCGCCGGTCAGCAGCGTGGCGCCGGCGCGCACGGCCTCGTCGACCCACGACTCCACGCGCCGCGCTGCGTCCTCGCTGACCAGCGGGCCGACGTCCGTCGCGGCGTCCGAGGGGTCACCGGTGACCTGCGCCTCGACGGCGGCGACGATGCGCGGCAACAGCCGGTCGTAGAGGGAGGCGTCGGCGATCACGCGCTGCACGGAGATGCAGGACTGCCCGCCCTGGTAGTTGGAGAAGGTGGCGATGCGGTTCGCCGCCCAGTCAAGGTCCTCGTCGCTCGCGTAGTCGGCGAGCACGACGGCCGCGCCGTTGCCCCCCAGCTCCAGGGTGCAGTGCTTGTGCGGCACCGACTCCATGATCGCGTAGCCGACCTTGTCGGAGCCGGTGAAGGAGATGACCGGCAGACGCGGGTCCTGGACGAGTTCGGGCATGCGGTCGTTGGGGACCGGAAGGATCGACCAGGAGCCGGCGGGCAGCTCGGTCTCGGCCAGCAGGTCGCCGATGACCAGACCGGACAGCGGTGTGGCGGGCGCCGGCTTCAGGATGATCGGGGCGCCGGCCGCGATGGCAGGCGCGACCTTGTGGGCACACAGGTTCAGCGGGAAGTTGAACGGCGCGATACCGAGGACGACGCCCTTCGGGAAGCGGCGGGTCAGCGCCAGGCGGCCCTGGCCGCCGGGGTCGGTGTCCAGGCGCTGTGCCTCGCCGCCGTTGAAGCGGCGGGCCTCCTCGGCCGCCAGCCGGAACACCGAGACGGCGCGGCCGACCTCGCCGCGGGCCCACTTGAGGGGCTTGCCGTTCTCGGCGGAGATGAGCCGCGCGATCTCCTCGCTGCGCTCGGCGAGCCGCTTCGAGACATGGTCGAGGGCGGCGGCGCGGACATGGGCCGGGGTGGCGGCGAACTCGTCCCGCACGGCGTACGCGGCGGCCACGGCCTCCTCGACCTGGGCCTCGGTCGGCACGCCGACCGTGCCGACGAGCCGGCCGTCCCACGGGGACGTGACGTCGAAGGTGGTCTCGCCGGTGGCCTGGCGGCCGGCGAGCCAGAAGGCGTGGGTGGAGGTCATGGTCGGGTCCCGGCCCTTCACGTTGGGTGTTCCTGAAGTTCGTGGTCCACGGTAGGGCCGGGACGGCGACGGGTCGTTTGTCCGGGGAGTAGCAGTGCGCTGCGGGAGCAGGACGGGTTGTACAGCCGATGTGATGCCCGGTGACGGGACGGTGCCCGGGCCTTCCTTCCGTCACTCGCCCGCCGCGGCCGTGGCCTTGAGCGCCAGCCACAGCTCCATCCGGACGTCCGGATCGTCGAGCGAGCGCCCCAGGATCTCCTCGACCCGGCGCATCCGGTAGCGCAGGGTGTGCCGGTGCACACCGAGGTCGGCGGCCGCGGCGTCCCACTGGCCGTGCCTCGACAGCCAGGCCCGCAGCGAGGCCACCAGGTCCCCCCGCCCCGTCGCATCGTGCTCGCGCAGCGCCCGCAGCAGGCCGTCCGCGAAGGCGCGCACCGCGTCGTCCGCCAGCAGCGGCAGAACCGAGCCGGCCGCCAGTTCCTCGTGCTCGACCAGCGACCGGCCGCGCCGCCGGGCCACCGACAGCGCCTGTTCCGCCTGCTTGTACGCCGCGGCCGCGGCGATCGGCCCGGCCGGCGCCGACAACCCGACGACCAGCTCGTCCTCGTCGTCGGCCGACTGCTCCCGGGTCGTGGCCCGCGCCGCCTGCACCGCGAACGCGTACTCCTGGCACGCGGCGAGGGCCGCGCCCCCGTCCACGGCGAGCACCGCCAGCCGCTCCCCCTCGGGCACGACGAGGACGGCCTCGCCGGCGCGCGCGGCGGCGGACTCCACGGCCTCGGCGAGCCCCTCCAGCGGATCGCCGTCCGTGTCCTCGGCGAGGAGCTGCGCGGCTGCCGGCAAAGCGGGCGCCACGCGCGCGTGCCCCTCGGCGTGCGCCCGGGCCGCGGAGGCGGACGCCGACTCGGCGAGGATCAGCCGGAAGGGCGCGTCGAGCAGATCGCCGTACAGGTCACCGGCCACCGCCCGCGCGTGGTCCGGCTCCCCGGCGAGCAGCATGCGCAGCACGGCCGCCCCGATCCGCTGCTCGGCGGCGTGCAGGGACCGTGACCGCTCGGTGGTGAGCGTCAGCAGGGCGACGGCGGAGTGGACCGCGTACCTCTCGGCGGTGCCCGGCGCCGCCGCCGTCCCCACGGCGAGCGCGGCGCGCGGGCGCCGCCCGGTGCCCAGGGAGTGCAGTTCGACCCGGTCCTCACCGCTCGGCCCGCCGACCACGCGGCTCGCCGGCGCGGTCCGCTCCCGCAGCCGTTCCACATCGGGGGTGAGGCGCCCGGCGCGCCGCCCCGCCCACTCGGGCGCCGCCGCGACGACGGCGCCGGACGCGTCGTACAGCGCCGCCCAGCCGTCGACCTGTGCGGCGAGCGCGGCGAGCAGCCCCTCGGGCCCGTCGTTCAGCGCCTGCCTGGTCAGCTCGCGCTGCGCGGCGAAGCCCGCGGTCACGGCCCGGTACTGGTCGGCGGCGATGGCGGCGGAAACGGCCTTGCTGATGGCGATGAACGGCGTGCGCCGGGGCACCTCCAGCAGGGGCAGCCCCTCCTCCTCCGCCGCGTCCACGAGCGCCTTCGGGGTCTCCTCGTAGTTGACGCCGACGGCGAACCCGAGGCCGACCACGCCGGCGCCCACCAGCCGCTTCACATAGCGCCGCATGGCCGCCGGGTCCTCGGCGTCCAGTTTCAGCGCGGTGATCAGCAGCAGTTCGCCGCCCTCCATGTAGGGCACCGGGTCGGCGAGCTCGCTGACGTGCGCCCAGCGGACGGGGACGTCCAGGCGGTCCTCGCCCGCGCGCACGGTCAGCTTGAGCGCCGAGTGGTGGACGAGCGAGGCGAGCGTGGGAGGCATGGGGCCTTCAGGTCTGCACGGACAGGGTGGTCCTTGTGATCCTTTGGCCGCCGCGTATGAACGACCACTGTCGATTCTGCCTCACCGTACGGTCGCCTCGTGCTCTGATGACCGGACGTCCCGCTCAGCGCCCCTCAGCCGCGCAGATTCACCAGCAGCGGCGGCGCGTGCTCGCCCCTCACACCGGTCAGCGAGAGCACCGCGTGCCCCGGCGGCACCGCGTGCGCCAGCTCGGAGGCGGACCACCGCTCACGCTCGACCTGGCGGACGGTCACGGCGCGCGCGGTCGGCGCGCGCCCGGTGATCACCCGGCGCAGCATGTGCAGGGCCTTGCCCGCCGGGGTCTCCGCGATGATCTGCCGGTCGGTGACGTCCCGCGTCTCGGTCCACTCCTTGCCCCACACCTCGGCGAAGTCCTGCCCGTCCCAGGGGGTGAGCCCGGACAGCGCCATCCGGCACCCGGTGGCGCCGAGGAGGGGCCCGCGCAGCGGCCTCGGCACGTCGTCGAGGGTGCGCAGGGTGAGGACGGCTCCGGCGTTCACGGAGCGCAGCCGCTGGATGGCCCGGACGGCCTCGGGGGTCACCACGCCCGTCGCGTCGTCGAGCAGCAGACAGGCGAACAGCGACCGGTCCTCGCGGGTCGCGACACTGGCCGTGAACTGGGCGAGCACCAGCCGCGCGAGGATGCGCGAGGCATCGGCGTGGCCGCGCTCGGGCAGGTCGATCCGGACCCGCACGGGGTGGTCGAGGGCGCGCAGCGAGAACGGCCGGGAGTGCCCGGAGGTGTCGAAGAAGTGGGCGAAGGCGGGCCGGTCGAGCAACGCGACCCGGTCGGCGAGGACGCCGCCCAGGTCGCCGGGGTGCCCCGACTGCCTTGCCCGCGCGTCGAGTTCACGCAGCAGTGAGTCCTGCCCCGAGTCCTCCAGGGCCTTGCGCAGCGCGGCGAGCGGTCCGGGCGCGCCGTCGAGGAGCTGACGCAGCTCCGGGACGGACGGGAAGCGGCCGTGGACGGCCCGGTAGGGCCCGAGGAGCTGAGCGAGCACGGTGGTGGAGCGGCGGCTGTCCCCGCCGGGGTGCGGGTCGGCGAGATCACCCACGAGCGCCTCGGCGAGCACGGCCGCGGCCTCGTCCGGGTCGCTGGTCCCGCCGTACAGGTCCAGGTCGTACACCGACTCGGGGTGCCCGACGCGCACGACGACGTCGTAGCCGTCCGCCGGACCGAGACCGGCGCCGGCCGCGCCGACGACGACCACGGCGGCCCGCCCGGCGAGCGCTTGCAGGCACAGGGACTCGGCCAGCGGCCACACCACGGTGCTGGTCTTGCCGGAACCCGCGGGCCCCACGGCGACCAGGGAGGTGCCGAGCAGGTCGGGACCGACGCCGAGGCCGGTGCCGCGGTAGGCGTAGGGATTGCGGGGGTCGTCGACGGTGATGCCGAGCCGTACCTGCCCGGTGATCAGGTCGTGCCGGGCCAGCCGGGCGGGCAGGTCGCGCTTCCCCGAGGGGTGCAGGCAGGCGGTGGCGCCGTCCTGGAGCACCGCGCCGGTGAAGTCGGCGAGGCCGTGCCGGCCGTTGAGGACGCCCTGCCAGGCGCGGGCGATCCGGGCGTGGTCGACGTCGCGCATGAGCCCGGCCCGGGCCTCGGCGGCGAGCCGGTCGGCGGCGTCGTGCGCACCCGCGGCGCGCAGCTGGTTCCACTGGGCGGGGTCGTCCTCGGGAGCCGGGGGCCGCTCGCTCACCGGGGCGGCGGGGCGCCAGGCGGGCGGTCCGAAGCGCCGCCAGACCTCGCCCCAGCGGCCGAGCCTGCCGACGGCGGTCATGATGGCGAGGACGATGACCGTGTAGTAGCCGTACCAGAGGAAGGCGTTCTGGACGCGGTCGTTGTCGTGCAGCCACGAGTCGGGGGTGAACAGCTCCAGGGGCAGCACCCACCAGCCGCCGAGGTAGCCGTTCCACAGCAGCGACCAGATCAGCCAGCCCACCAGGAACGAGATCAGCGCCCCGCTGAGCAGCTGGCGCGTCGGCGTCCGCTCGGGCTCCTGCTCCGGCCGCGGCCGGTGCCCGAAGCGCCACACGCCGGGTCCCGCCGGCGGGCGCGGTGCCCGCAGCCAGGCAAGGAAGGCCGAGCCGTCCGGCAGCGGGGGCGCCCCGGGGGCGTTCGCGGGCCGGGGCGGGATCCGGGGCGGCCCGGCCGGACGCGGCAGGGGATCCGCCCGTGTGACCCGCGCGTCCTGCGTCCCGTCGCTGTCCATCGCCGCTGCCCCCTGACCAGCCGTTCCGTCCACCACTGCGAGTCAATCTAACGCCCCTGCAAGGGGAGTTCACCGCATACGCGGCCGGGCCCGCGCCGACGCGGCCCGCTCCGCTATGTCCACGACGGACAAGCGGGTGCGCCCAAGGCGCCCACATGGAGCATGCCCACCCTCCACGACCCGCTCTAGCCTGCGAGAAAAGAAGGCAAGCGTCCGAAAAGCACCCCGCCCGGAACACCCGGCCCGCCGGAACACCCGGTTTGCCGGAACACCCGGCCCGCCGGGCCGGCCACTCCACCGCGACGGCCGGTCCCCCGGAACACCGGGGCCGGGACCTCTCGGTCCGCACGATCATCAGGGAGCCCCCATGACCGCACTTCCCCAGGAGCGCCGCGTCGTCACCGCCATCCCCGGCCCGAAGTCGCAGGAGCTGCAGGCCCGCCGCACCGCCGTGGTCGCGCAGGGCGTTGGCTCCGTGCTGCCCGTGTTCACCGCGCGCGCGGGCGGCGGGATCATCGAGGACGTCGACGGCAACCGTCTGATCGACTTCGGCTCCGGCATCGCGGTGACGTCCGTGGGCGCCTCCGCCGAGGCCGTCGTACGACGGGCCTCGGCCCAGCTGCAGGACTTCACGCACACCTGTTTCATGGTCACGCCGTACGAGGGCTATGTGGCCGTCGCCGAGGCACTGGCCGAGCTCACTCCGGGTGACCACGCCAAGAAGTCGGCGCTGTTCAACTCGGGTGCGGAGGCGGTCGAGAACGCCGTCAAGATCGCCCGCGCCTACACCGGGCGCCAGGCGGTCGTCGTCTTCGACCACGGCTACCACGGCCGGACGAACCTGACGATGGCGCTCACCGCCAAGAACATGCCGTACAAGCACGGCTTCGGCCCGTTCGCGCCCGAGGTGTACCGGATGCCGATGGCGTACGCCTACCGCTGGCCGACCGGGCCGGACAACTGCGGCCCCGAGGCCGCCGCCATGGCCGTCGACCAGATCACCAAGCAGGTCGGCCCGGACAACGTGGCCGCGATCATCATCGAGCCCGTGCTCGGCGAGGGCGGCTTCATCGAGCCGGCGAGGGGCTTCCTGCCCGCGCTGCGGAAGTTCGCCACCGACAACGGGATCGTCTTCGTCGCCGACGAGATACAGTCCGGCTTCTGCCGCACCGGCCAGTGGTTCGCCTGCGAGGACGAGGGCATCGTCCCGGACCTGATCACCACCGCCAAGGGCATAGCCGGCGGTCTGCCGCTCGCCGCCGTCACCGGCCGTGCCGAGATCATGGACGCGGCGCACGCGGGCGGCCTGGGCGGCACCTACGGAGGCAACCCGGTCGCCTGCGCGGGCGCGCTGGGGGCGATCGAGACGATGAAGGAACTCGACCTCAACGCCCGGGCGAAGGAGATCGAGGAGACCATGAAGGCCCGCCTGACGGCGATGGCCGAGAAGTTCGAGGTCATCGGTGACGTCCGCGGCCGCGGTGCGATGATCGCGATCGAGCTGGTCAAGGACCGCGCCACCAAGGAGCCGAACCCCGAGGCGACCGCCGCGCTCGCCAAGGCGTGCCACCAGGAGGGGCTGCTGGTCCTGACCTGTGGCACCTACGGCAACGTGCTGCGTTTCCTGCCGCCGCTGGTGATCGGCCAGGAACTGCTGAACGAGGGCCTCGACATCATCGAGCAGGCGTTCGCTCGCATCTGAGCCGGCCGGCAGCCTCCGTCCGCCACGGGAAACCCGCAGCTGGGCCCCGTAGCCCGCGCGTGTGGCGCCCCTCCCGTCCCGGCCCCGTCCTTCACCGGGATTCCGGCCCGGGGCGGCGGGCGTCAGAGGGTGTGAAGAAGGTGTGCGAGGTGGATGGCGGGACCCGTTTCCGGCTGTCGGAGCGGTTTTTCCTGCCGTAGGTTCTAGGCAGATGAGAGATACACCCCGCCCACAGGGGACTGTGGGCGACACCTGGCCGCGGCATCCCCAGCCTCGACCCGGTCGTGCCCTCGCGCACACACCCGGAGCTTCCGGCTCCGGATCTCCTCACCGATCGGACGGCCGCACGCCCCAAACCCCCCGGGGCGGGCGGCACACCGATCCGGATGGCCGCCTCGGAACCGCCCCCCTGTTCCGGGGCGGCCGACGTGCTTCCCGGACGGCCTTCCAGGGCCCTCGCGCGCCAAGGACATGACCGGCCCGGCGTCGTCGATCCGGTCTCCCGGCCACTTTCCTGCCAAGCTGGGCGGCGTGTCGAGTTTCCCCGACCCGGACATCCAGAGTGCGCCGGCCGTGCGGGCCGGAACCTGCCCCGTTCCCGCACGGCCCGCCCGCGTCGTGGCCGGCGCGGCCCTCCTCCTGCTCCTGATCACCTGGCAGGTCTCGGCCCACGGACCGCTCGCGCGTGTGGACGAGCGGCTGAGCGAGGCCGTGATCGGTCCGGGCCGGCTCTCCGGACTCCTCGCCGACCTGGGAAGCGTCCCGGTCGCCGTGCCGGTCCTGGCCCTCGTCCTGGTCTACGCCGCCTCGCAGGCGCGGCGCTTCGGTGCGGACCGGTGGTGGCTGCCGTCCCTCGCCGCGGCGGTCTGCATGGCGGCCGTCCCGGTACTGGTCGTCCCGTTCAAGGAGCTGATCGCCCGCTCGGGCCCCATGGCCTCGGGCCCCGGCTCCGGCACGGGCTTCTACCCCTCGGGGCACACGGCGACGGCGGCGGTAGCGTACGGCTCCGCGGCCCTGGTCCTGTGGCCCTGGCTGCGCTCGCCCTACGCCCGCCGTGAACTCCTCGTCGTGTGTGTGGTGCTGAACCTCGGCGTCGGCATCGGCCTGGTCCGCCAGGGCTTCCACTGGCTCCTGGACGTGCTGGCCAGCTGGTGCCTGTGCGCGATGCTGCTGACCGGGCTCGCGGTGCTCCTCGGCCGAAGCGGGCGCCGCACGCCTTCGGAGGCTCCCGGCTCCCCGGCCGGTCCCGGTTGACCGGGCACGTCGCCGTCGCGTCACTGCCCGCGGGTGTGCCCGGCGCCCGGCGTCAGCTGTCGAAGCCCAGCCCCAGCCTGTCCATCGTCCGCAGCCAGAGGTTGCGCCGCCCGTTGTGCGCGTCGGCCCGGGCCAGCGACCACCTGGTCAGCGCGATGCCCGTCCAGGCGAAGGGCTCCGGCGGGAACGGCAGCGGCTTCCTTCGGACCATCTCCAGCTCGGTCCGCTCGGTGCGCTCCCCCGCCAGCAGGTCCAGCATCACCTCCGCGCCGAAGCGGGTGGCGCCGACGCCCAGGCCCGTGTAACCGGCCGCGTACGCCACCTTCCCCTGATGTGCCGTCCCGAAGAACGCCGAGAAGCGCGAGCACGTGTCGATCGCGCCGCCCCAGGCATGGGTGAAGCGCAGGCCCTCCAGCTGCGGGAAGCATGTGAAGAAGTGCCCGGCGAGCTTGGCGTACGTCTGCGGGCGGTCGTCGTACTCGGCGCGCACCCGGCCGCCGTAAGGGTAGATCGCGTCGTAACCGCCCCACAGGATGCGGTTGTCGGCCGACAGCCGGAAGTAGTGGAACTGGTTCGCCGAGTCCCCGAGGCCCTGGCGGTTCTTCCAGCCGATCGATGCCAGTTGGCCGGCCGTCAGCGGCTCGGTCATCAGCGCGTAGTCGTAGACCGGGACGGTGTACGGGCGCACGCGCCGGACCAGGTTGGGGAAGATGTTCGTGCCGAGCGCGACCCGCCTGGCGCGGACCGAGCCGTAGGGGGTGCGTACGGCCATGCCGGCGCCGTACGGCTTCAGGGTGAGGGCGGGCGTGTGCTCGTAGACCCGGACGCCGAGCCGGAGGCAGGCCCGCTTGAGCCCCCAGGCGAGCTTGGCCGGGTTGAGCATGGCCACACCCCGGCGGTCGTGCAGACCGGCGAGGAAGGTCGGCGAGTCGACCTGCTCCCTGACCGCTTCCGCGTCCAGGAACTCGGTGCCCTCGGCGAGACCCCGGCGCTCCGTCTCCCTGTGCCATTCGCGCAGCTCCCGCGCCTGGTACGGCTCGGTGGCGACGTCGATCTCGCCGGTGCGCTCGAAGTCGCAGTCGAGCGAGTGGCGGGCGACCGCCCTCTCGATCTCGTCTAGGTTGCGGGCGCCCAGCTCCTGCAGTGTGTGGATCTCGCCCGGCCAGCGGGTGAGCCCGTTGGCCAGGCCGTGGGTGAGGGAGGCGGCGCAGAAGCCGCCGTTGCGGCCGGAGGCGGCCCAGCCCGCCTCCCGGCCCTCCACCAGCACCACGTCCCGCTGCGGATCGCGTTCCTTGGCGATGAGCGCGGTCCACAGTCCGCTGTAGCCGCCGCCGACGACCAGCAGGTCGCAGGTCTCGGCGCCGGTGAGAGCGGGCTCGGGGCGGGGCCTGGCGGGGTCGTCCAGCCAGTACGGGACCGGCCGGGCTTCGGAAAGAGATGTCGTCCAACGGGTCATGGCGCTTGGGGCCATGATGTCAACTCCCTACGGTGCGTTACGCCTTCTGGCGGTTGCGGCGATTGCCGAGGGCCATCGAGGCCAGGACCAGCAGCACGGCGACGATGAACATCGTCGTGCCGATGACATTGATCTGGACGGGCGTGCCGCGCTGGGCCGAGCCCCACACGAACATGGGGAAGGTGACGGTCGAGCCCGCGTTGAAGTTGGTGATGATGAAATCGTCGAAGGACAGCGCGAACGCGAGCAGCGCGCCCGCGGCGATGCCCGGTGCCGCGATCGGCAGGGTGACCCGGATGAACGTCTGGACCGGACCGGCGTACAGGTCCTGCGCCGCCTGCTCCAGCCTCGGGTCCATCGACATGACGCGTGCCTTGACGGCGGTCACGACGAAGCTGAGGCAGAACATGATGTGGGCGATCAGGATCGTCCAGAAGCCGAGCTGGGCACCCATGTTGAGGAACAGGGTGAGCAGCGAGGCCGCCATGACGACCTCGGGCATCGCCATGGGCAGGAAGATCAGCGAGCTGACCGCGCCGCGAGCGCGGAAGCGGTAGCGGACCAGCGCGAAGGCGATCATCGTGCCGAGGACCGTGGCACCGATCGTCGCCCACACGGCGATCTGGAGGCTGATCGACAGGGAGCCGCACATGTCGGTGACGCCGCACGGGTCTTTCCAGGCGCTCAGCGAGAACCGCTGCCACTCGTAGTTGAAGCGGCCCTTCGGCTCATTGAAGGAGAACACCGTGACGATGACGTTCGGCAGCAGGAGATATCCGAGCGTCAGCAGTCCCGCGAGGACGACGAGGTGGCGCTTGAGCCAGTTGACGAAGGCCATTTAAACCAGATCCTCCGTGCCGGACCTGCGGATGTAGACGGTGACCATCATGAGGATCGCGGCCATCAGGATGAACGAGAGTGCCGCGGCCGTCGGGTAGTCGAGGATCCGCAGGAATTGTGTCTGGATGACGTTGCCGACCATGCGGGTGTCGGTGGAGCCGAGCAGGTCCGCGTTCACGTAGTCGCCCGCGGCCGGGATGAAGGTCAGCAGCGTGCCGGAGACCACTCCTGGCATCGACAGCGGGAAGGTGACCTTGCGGAAGGTCGTGAAGGGCTTGGCGTACAGGTCGCCCGCCGCCTCATGGAGGCGTCCGTCGATGCGCTCCAGCGACGTGTACAGCGGCAGGATCATGAACGGCAGGAAGTTGTACGTCAGACCGGTGACCACCGCGAGCGGTGTGGCCAGGACCCGGTCGCCGGCCGTCCAGCCGAGCCAGCTGGTGACGTCCAGGACGTGCAGCGTGTTGAGGGCGCCGACGACCGGGCCACCGTCCGCGAGGATCGTCTTCCAGGCGAGCGTGCGGATCAGGAAGCTGGTGAAGAACGGCGCGATCACCAGGATCATGATGAGGTTGCGCCAGCGGCCCGCGCGGAACGCGATGAGGTACGCGAGCGGATATCCGAGAACCAGGCACAGGAGTGTCGCGGCGGCCGCGTACAGGACGGAGCGCACGAACTGCGGCCAGTACCCGGACAGCGCGTCCCAGTACGTCGCGAAGTGCCAGGTGACCTTGTAGCCCTGCTCCAGGGATCCGGTCTGCACCGACGTGGACGCCTGGTAGACCATCGGCAGCGCGAAGAAGACCAGCAGCCACAGGATGCCGGGCAGCAGCAGCCAGTACGGGGTCATGCGACCCCGCCTGCGCGGTGGCTTCCGCTCCGCGCCGGCGGGGGCGAGAGGCGGCGGAGCCTCGGTGAGCGTCGGCATCAGGCCGCCTCTTCCTCGACGGTCTCCACGCCGGCGTCGATGTCCTGCGCCGCGTCCAGGCCGAAGGTGTGGGCCGGATTCCAGTGCAGGACCACCTCGGCGCCGGGCACCAGACGCGGGTCGCGGTCGATGTTCTGGGCGTAGACCTCGAACTCGGGGCAGACCGGGCTGTCGATGACGTACTGCGTCGAGACGCCGATGTAACTGGAGTCGGCGATCCTGCCGGTGATGCGGTTGCGCCCCCCGGGGATCTCGCCCGCGTCGTCGGCGTGGGTGAGGGATATCTTCTCCGGGCGGACGCCGACCAGCACCCTGCCGCCGGCCGCCGTCGACGCGGAGCAGCGCGCCTCGGGGAGCACGAGCTTGCCGGCGCCGGCCTTGAGGACGATGTCGCCGCCGCTCCTGGTGTCGACCTCGGCCTCGATGAGGTTGGAGGTGCCGAGGAAGTTGGCGACGAACGTGGACTGCGGGTTCTCGTAGAGGTCGGTGGGCGAGCCGAGCTGCTCGACGCGGCCCGCGTTCATCACGGCGACCGTGTCGGCCATCGTCATGGCCTCCTCCTGGTCGTGCGTGACATGGATGAACGTGATGCCGACCTCGGTCTGGATGCGCTTGAGCTCCAGCTGCATCTGCCGGCGCAGCTTGAGGTCGAGGGCGCCGAGCGGCTCGTCGAGGAGGAGCACCTTGGGGTGGTTGATCAGCGCGCGGGCCACCGCGACGCGCTGCTGCTGGCCGCCGGAGAGCTGGTGCGGTCTCTTGCGCGCCTGCTCGCCGAGCTGTACCAGGTCGAGCATCTCCTCGACCTGCTTCTTCACCGACTTGATGCCGCGACGGCGCAGGCCGAAGGCGACGTTCTCGAAGATGTCGAGGTGCGGGAAGAGGGCGTACGACTGGAAGACCGTGTTCACCGGCCGTTTGTAGGGGGGCAGGCGGGTCACGTCCTGGCCGCCGAGGCGGACGCTGCCGCAGGACGGTTCCTCCAGGCCGGCGATCATACGCAGGGTGGTGGTCTTGCCGCAGCCGGAGGCACCGAGCAGGGCGAAGAAGGAGCCCTGCGGCACGGTCAGGTCGAGCGGGTGCACGGCGGTGAAGGAGCCGTAGGTCTTGCCGATCCCCAGGAGGCGGACATCGCCGCTGGTGTCTGTCGTCATTCTCGCGTCACGCCCCCGTCAGCTTTGCGAACTTTTCTTCGAAGGCCGTCTCTTCCTTCTGCGTCAGCGCGCGGAAGGCGTGGGACTTGGCGGCCATGGCCTTGTCGGGAAGGATCAGCGGGTTCTTCGCCGCATCCGGATCGATCTTCTCGAGGTAGGGCTTCACCCCGTCGACGGGGCTGACGTAGTTGATGTAGGCGGCGAGTGCGGCTGCCTGGTCCGGCTCGTAGTAGAAGTCGATGAGCCGCTCGGCGTTGGCCTTGTGGCGCGCCTTGTTCGGTATCAGCAGGTTGTCGGTCGACGTCATGTAGCCGCTGTCGGGGATGATGAAGTCGACGTCCGGGCTGTCCGCCTTGAGCTGGACGATGTCACCGCCCCAGGCCACGCAGGCGGCCAGGTCGCCCTTGGTGAGGTCGGAGGTGTAGTCGTTGCCGGTGAAGCGGCGGATCTGGCCCTTGTCGACGGCCTTCTGCAGGCGGGCGATCACCGCGTCGTAGTCGTCGGCGGTGAACTTCGCCGGGTCCTTGCCCATGTCGAGCAGGGTCATGCCGACGCTGTCGCGCATCTCCGACAGGAAGCCGACCCGGCCCTTGAGCTTGGGATTGTCGAGCAGGTCGGAGATCGACTTGACCTCGATGCCGTCGAGCGCCTTCTTGTTGAAGGCGATGACGGTGGAGATGCCCTGCCAGGGATAGGAGTAGGCGCGGGCCGGGTCCCAGTCGGGGCTGCGGAACTGGGGCGACAGGTTGGCGTAGGCGTGCGGGAGGTTGGCGGGGTCCAGTTTCTGGGCCCATCCCAGGCGGATCACCCGGGCGGCCAGCCAGTCGGTGAGGACGATGAGGTCCCGCCCGGTGTCCTGGCCCGCGGCGAGCTGCGGCTTGATCTTGCCGAAGAACTCGTCGTTGTCGTTGATGTCCTCGGTGTACTTGACCCGGATACCCGTCCGCTTGGTGAAGGTCTCGAGCGTCGGGCGGTGTTTGCCGCTGTCGTCGACGTCGATGTACTCGGGCCAGTTGGAGAAGTTGACGACCTTCTCCTTCGCCGAATCGTCCTGGGCGGACGTGCTGTCCTGTGCCTTGCCTGCCCCGGGGATCCCGCAGGCGCTCAGCGCCCCGAGGCCGCCCGTCGCGAGCACGCCGCCCGCGGAGGCGCGCAGCAGGGAACGGCGGGCGAGGGAGGCCCTGCCGTTGCGGAGGCTGCGCCGCACGGCGGCCGCTTGGGCCGGGGTCAGGCGGTCGGACTCGTACTGCTCCATGCGTGTGGTGCCCTTTCGGGAGGTACGGCCGCGGGTCAGGCGGCCTGGCTGCTATCGGTCCCCGAAGATCGTGCGGTGCCAGTCCTTCCTGGCCACCGCCGTGTTGTCGAACATGACGTGCTTGATCTGCGTGTACTCCTCGAACGAGTATGCGGACATGTCCTTGCCGAAGCCGGACTGCTGGAATCCGCCGTGGGGCATCTCACTGATGATCGGGATGTGGTCGTTGATCCATACGCAGCCCGCCCTGATCTCGCGGGTCGCGCGCCCCGCCCGGTAGACGTCACGGCTCCAGGCGGACGCGGCGAGGCCGTAGGGGGTGTCGTTGGCGAGCCGGATACCGTCGTCGTCGCCGTCGAAGGGCAGCACGACGAGCACCGGCCCGAAGATCTCGGACTGGACGATCTCGCTGTCCTGGGGCGCGTCGGCCACGAGGGTGGGCCGATAGTACGCCCCGTCCTTGAGATCCCCCCCGGGAGCCTCGCCGCCGGTCACCACGCGCGCGTAGGCACGCGCCCGGTCGACGAACCCGGCCACGCGGTCGCGCTGGACGTGCGAGATCAGCGGGCCCAGGTCGGTGCCGGCGGCGAACGGGTCGCCGAGCCGGACGGTCTCCATGAGGGCGGCGGTCCTCGCCACGAACTCCTCGTAGAGGGGGCGCTGCACATACGCGCGCGTCGCCGCCGTGCAGTCCTGACCGGTGTTGATGAGCGCGCCCGCGACCGCCCCGTTGACGGCGGCGTCCAGGTCGGCGTCGTCGAAGACGACGAAGGGCGCCTTGCCGCCGAGCTCCAGATGGAGCCGCTTGACGGTCGCGGTGGCGATCTCGGCGACGCGCTTGCCGACGGCGGTGGAGCCGGTGAACGAGGTCATGGCCACATCGGGATGGCCCACCAGGCGCTCGCCCGCCTCCTTGCCGGCGCCGGTGACGACGTTGATCACGCCGTCCGGGATGCCCGCCTCGGTGGCGGCCCGGGCGAACAGCAGCGAGGTCAGCGGGGTGAGCTCGGCGGGCTTGAGGACGATCGTGTTGCCCGCGGCGATCGCCGGGAGGATCTTCCAGGCCGCCATCTGCAGGGGGTAGTTCCAGGGCGCGACGGAGCCGACGACGCCGATGGGTTCGCGGCGCACGTACGAGGTGTGGTCGCCGGAGTACTCACCGGCGGCCTGCCCCTGCAGGTGCCGGGCGGCACCCGCGAAGAAGGCGGTGTTGTCGATCGTGCCCGGCACGTCGAACTCCCGCGTGAGCTTGAGCGGCTTGCCGCACTGGAGGGACTCCAGGCGGGCGAGGTCCTCGGCGTGCCCGGCGAGGACGGCGGCGAAGCGGTGCAGCGCGTCGGAGCGCTCGCCCGGGGTGGCGGCGGACCAGTCGGGGAACGCCGCGCGGGCGGCCGCCACGGCGCGGTCGACGTCCTCGGCGCCGGCCAGGTCGTATGTGAACACCTCGGCGCCGGTGGAGGGGTCGACCACCGCGTGGGTGCGGCCCGACGTGCCCCTGACGGGACTGCCCGCGATGTACTGCGCGCCGTCTGCGAAGCGTTCGCGCAGCTCCTCCTGTGTTCGCAGGCGGATATCGGCCTCGCCGGTGTTGCCCGGGATGTCCATGTTGCTCTCCCTCGCCGCCGACCCGCGTCCACCACGGGGGCTGGCGTAGCTCCAGCTCGATTTGAGTGCCGATCCTGACAGAATAGAAGGACACCAACAAGGGATTCCGTTGTTGCCTTTTGGTTACGCGACGGAATCTGTCGACCGGGGTGTCGAGTCACACCCGAAAAGCCCAGACGTGGTGTCAGTGGCGCGTGCCACACTCACCGGCATGAGGAAGACCGATTCTTGGGAGACCCTGGTCGGGGAGCTCCAGGCGGGGGCCAGAGTCAAGTACCTGCACTTCTGGGGGCACCGTCCACGGCCGGACGGGCGGATCGGGGCGAGCTGTCTGAGCCAGTGGTGGCCGTCGCCCTTCATGGTGGACGGCGTGGAGTACGCGACGGCCGAGCACTGGATGATGGCGTCGAAGGCACGGCTCTTCCGCGACGCGGAGGCCGAGCGCAGGGCCGTCACGGCGCCGAACCCGGCACTCGCCAAGAAGGCGGGACGGCTGGTGCGCGGCTTCGACGAGGCCGTGTGGGAGCGCGAGCGCTTCGGGATCGTCGTCGAGGGCAGCGTCCACAAGTTCGCCGCGCATCCCGGTCTGCGCGCCTTCCTCCTGGGCACGGGCGACCGTGTGCTCGTCGAGGCGAGCCCGGTGGACCGGGTGTGGGGCATCGGTCTCGCGGCGGACGACGAGCGGGCGGCGGACCCACAGCGGTGGCGGGGACCGAATCTGCTGGGGTTCGCGCTGATGGCGGCGCGGGAGCGGCTGGCGGCACCCTAGGGGGTGTTTCGAAAGTCCTGTGCGGTGCCCGCGGTGTCCGGTGCGTGCTCTCGGCGTGCCGGACGAAGGCCCTCGTACTGGACGTACTCGGGGTTTCGGCCGGTGCGGCGAGTGGGGGTGCCCCCTGCTCGAAGAGCCTGGGGGAGCGTGCCGGGCGCCGTGGGTGCTGTGCGGGACTTCCGAAACACCCCCTAGCCGAGCCGGTGGGCCGTCAGCGACGTCGAGTAGCCGTCCCCCGTGTCGAGCCAGGGATCGTCATCACCGTTCGGGGCGATCAGGATGAGGACGAGGAGCGCGACGGCCAGGACGGCGCCGACCGCTCCGCAGATGAGGCCACCCAGGGCCATGCCCCCGTTCGTCGCCTCGCCGCGGCGCGCCTTGCGGCGGCCGATGATGCCGAAGATCACGGCGAGCACGCCCGCGACGATGGCCACCGGCCACAGGCAGAACACGGCGGCGGAGACGATCCCGAGGACGAGCGAGGCGGTGCCCATGCCGTTGCTCGGCATGAGGGGCGTCCCCGACCAGCCGTAGCCGACGACGCCGCCCTCGGGGCCGTACCCCGGATAGCCGGGGTACGCGGGATAGGCGTACGGCGTGCGGCCGGGGCCTTCGGGGCCGATGGGCGGCGGCGGCACGGGCTCACCGGCGGCCGGCGGGGCGAAGGGGTCGGCAAGGGCGCCGGGCGCGGGCCCGCCGAACGACGGGAACGCGCCCGCGGGGTCGCCCGGCACGGAGGAGGCGGGGCCCGGCGGGGCGGCCGGGGCGTTCCAGGCCCCCGCCGGGGCGCCGGTGGGCTCGGAGCCGGGCGGGGAGACGACCGTGGGCTGGTCGTGCGCGGACGGCGGGCCGCCGCCGGAGACCACGGTGTGCCGGGGAGCGGCGGAGACCGGCCCGCCCGTACCGGCAGTGCCCGGACCGGGCGCCTGGCCTGCGGGCGGCGCCCACGGGTCCGGCGCGGGACGCGGACCGGCGGCGGGCTTGTCGAGGGAGACCTCGGACGGTGCCGGGCCCGTCCCGTCACCCGGGGAAGCCCACGGGCCCGGGGCGGCGTTCTCCGGCGCTCCCTGCTGCGCCTGCGCGTCGTCGGACATGTGTTGGGCCCCCTCCGTCGTACGTCTGTCGTACGTCCCGTCATGCTACGGTCCGCGCCTGTCCGGCATGACCGCGCTCTACGATGATCCCCGAGTCACCGATCAGCCGATCACCCGCGTCCCGCCGAGTCCGGTGCGGGGGCGCCGTTCCCGGGGAGGAACCCTTGACCGACCACCGCGACACCGCCGGCGCGCGCGATCTCCACGCCTTCATCGCCGGGCTGCCCAAGGCCGAACTCCATGTGCACCATGTCGGCTCCGCCTCCCCCCGCATCGTCTCGGAACTGGCCGCCCGCCACCCCGACTCCAAGGTGCCCACCGATCCCGAGGCCCTCGCCGACTACTTCACCTTCACGGACTTCGCCCACTTCATCGAGGTGTACCTGTCGGTCGTCGACCTCATCCGGACGCCCGAGGACGTACGGCTGCTGACGTACGAGGTCGCCCGCGACATGGCCCGGCAGCAGGTCCGCTACGCCGAGCTGACGATCACCCCCTTCTCCTCCACCCGCCGCGGCATCGACGAACGCGCGTTCATGGACGCCATCGAGGACGCCCGCAAGGCGGCGGAGGCCGAGTTCGGCACCGTCCTGCGCTGGTGCTTCGACATACCGGGCGAGGCCGGCCTCGAATCCGCCGAGGAGACCGCCCGGCTCGCCACCGACGACCGGCTGCGCCCCGAGGGGCTCGTCTCCTTCGGGCTCGGCGGACCCGAGATCGGCGTTCCCCGGCCGCAGTTCAAGCCGTACTTCGACCGGGCCAGGGCCGCCGGGCTCCGGTCCGTGCCGCACGCGGGCGAGACGACCGGGCCCGAAACGGTCTGGGACGCCCTCGGCGAGCTGCGTGCCGAGCGCATCGGGCACGGCACCAGCGCCGCCCAGGACCCGAACCTGCTCGCGCACCTGGCGGAGCACCGCATCCCCCTGGAGGTCTGCCCGACCTCCAACATCGCGACCAGAGCCGTCCGCACCCTCGGCGAGCACCCCATCAAGGAGTTCGTGCGCGCGGGCGTCCTCGTCACCGTCAACTCCGACGACCCGCCGATGTTCGGCACCGACCTCAACAACGAGTACGCGGTGGCCGCCCGGCTGCTCGACCTCGACGAGCGGGGTCTGGCGGACCTGGCCAAGAACGCGGTCGAGGCGTCCTTCCTCGACGCCGCGGGCAAGGAGAGACTGACGGCGGAGATCGACGCCTACACCGCGGTCCGGCTCACCCCCTGACCCCCGTCCTTCCGTCCGCCGCCCCGCGAGCCGCCGCGCGGCGCCCCGCCGCCACAATGAGCCCATGCGAACCGTGACCGCCGTGGCCCATCGCGGCGACCCCTACCGCCACCGCGAGAACACGATCGACTCGCTGCGTTCCGCGCTCCGCCGGGGCGCGGACGCGGTCGAGGTCGATGTACGGCTCACCAGTGACGGCGTCCCCGTACTCCTGCACGACGAGACGCTGAAGCGGCTGTGGGAACAGGACCGGCGGCTCACCGCGCTCTCCTCCGCCGAGGTGGAGGGGCTCACGGCGGGCCGGGTGCCGACGCTGGCGGACGCCCTGGCGGCGACCGACGGCAGCAGGGTCATGATCGACCTGCCCGGCACGCCCTCGGTCCGTGCCGCCCGCCGGATCGTGGGCGTCGTCCGGGCCTGCGGGGCGCAGGAGCGGGTGTACTACTGCGCGGGGGCTCAGACCATGCTGGCGGTCCGGGCCGCCGCTCCGTCGGCGGAGATCGCCCTGACCTGGGCATCCCTCGCCCCGCCGCGGCCCGCCCTGCTCGATGCGGTGCGCCCGCGCTGGCTCAACTACCGTTTCGGCCTCCTCAGCGAGGAGCTGACGGCCCGGGCGCATCGCGACGGCTACCTGGTGTCCGCCTGGACGCCCGACACCAGGCGCTCCATGCGCCGCCTCCTCGCCATGGGCGTGGACTCGATCACGACGAACCGCATCGACGCGCTGCGCGCGGTACGCGGCGGCTGAGGCGGCGCCACCCACGGCGGCCTGGGCCGGTCGGCCACTGACGGCCGCGGCCCGGGCCGGTCAACCGCTCACGGCCGCGGCCCGGGCGGCCGGCGGCGCCGACGCCGTCAGCCCCTCCAGCCGCTTGATCTTCCTGCGCACCACGTACAGCGGGATCACGCCGAAGACCCCGAACGACATGTCGATCAGCGACCACCAGAAGGGGATTCCGCGGATCGGCCCGCAGATCAGGGCGAGCGGGATGACGCCCGCGCACGCGATCATCGCGAACTCCACCACCCAGATGTT
This sequence comes from Streptomyces caeni, assembly GCF_042678285.1. Classification (NCBI taxonomy): domain Bacteria; kingdom Bacillati; phylum Actinomycetota; class Actinomycetes; order Kitasatosporales; family Streptomycetaceae; genus Streptomyces; species Streptomyces caeni. Next base: position 94,765 of record NZ_JBHUDX010000022.1, on the reverse strand, counting down.
GCGGACGGGATCGCGGTACGGCCCGTAGAAGGCCACCGCGATCACGAGGTGCGCGAACGCCAGCCAGTCCGTTCCGTAGAGGACGAAGGGCTGCTCGGCGTCGGTGGCGTCGAGTCCGCGGCGCACCCGCTCGATCCAGTCCATGAGGGCGGGGAGGTGCTGCGGCACCGACAGCGAGGTGAGCAGATCCTCGGCCCAGCGCAGTTCGTGCACCAGGGGGAAGGCCGTGGCGCCGCTGAGCACCAGACAGACGACGAAGACAACCAGCCAGACACGAATGCCCCTCAGCAGGGCGGCTCTGTCGCTCATGCGAGGAGCGTACGCCTTGAATTGAACACGTTCAAAAATCTTTTCTTGCCGTGGGAGGCGAACGGGAGGAGCTTGAAAGGGGGGCGGACGGAGGGGAGGTCCGCCGTGGACACCGCCGAGATCGTCGTGGTGACCCTGGCCGCCGTGCTGACAGGCGCCCTGGGCTGGTTCTTCTTCGGCCCGCGCCGCGCCCGCGGCGCACGCCTGGAGGGCGGGGTGCAGCGGGCGGAGGTGACCGTGCGCGGCGGCTACCGTCCCGACGTGATCCGGGTGCGGCAGGGCATTCCGGTGGAGCTCGTCTTCGACCGGCAGGAGTCCGGCGAGTGCACCAACCGGGTCGTCTTCCCCGACCTGCGCATCAGCGCCGGGCTGCCCGCCTTCCGCCGCACCACCGTGCGCCTGCGCCCCGAGCGGGCGGGCTCGTTCGGGTTCGTCTGCGGGATGAACATGATCCACGGCACGCTCGTCGTCGACCCGGCGGAGGACCTGGGGGGCGGCCCGCCCGCTCCCGGCACGGGCCCCGGCGGGACGGCCGCCGTGCCGGCGGACGGGCTCCAGGAGGGCACGACGGCCGCCGACGCCGAGGCGGCGGAGGCCGCCGAGCGCCGCGCGGAGATCGCGGACCTGGGCCGACGGGTCACCGTCGGCGCGGTGCTGACGCTCCCGGTGCTGTTCGCCGTGATGGCGCACGAACTCTTCGGTGCGGACTGGGTGCCCGGCTGGCTGCTCGGCCACTGGCTGCAGCTGGCCTTGATCACCCCTGTGATGTTCTACACGGGATGGCCGATCCACAGCATCGGCTGGCTGACCCTGCGCCACCGCGGCGCCGACATGAACTCCCTGATCACGCTGGGCACCTCGGCGGCGTACGGCTACAGCGTGCTGGTCACCCTGGCGCCGGGGCTGCTGCCGGCGGGCCTGCGCGAGGTCTACTTCGAGGCGGTCGGGGTGATCCTCACCCTGATCCTGCTCGGCCGACTGCTCGAAGCCCGTGCCAAGGCCGGCACCGGCGAGGCCATCCGGGCCCTGCTGGGGCTCCAGGCCCGTAGCGCCCGGGTCGTACGGGACGGGTCCGAGACCGACATCCCCGTGGACGAGGTCGTGGCGGGCGACGAGATCGTCGTACGGCCCGGTGAGAAGGTCCCGGTCGACGCGGACGTGCTGTCCGGCACCTCGGCGGTGGACGAGTCGATGGTCACCGGCGAGCCGATGCCGGTCACCAAGCGCGCCGGGGACACCGTCATCGGCGCGACGGTGAACGGCACCGGAAGCCTCAGGGTGCGGGCGGCCAAGGTCGGCGCCGACACCATGCTGGCGCAGATCATCCGGCTGGTGCGGCAGGCCCAGGCGTCCAGGGCACCGATCCAGCGGCTGGCCGACGCCGTCTCCGCCTTCTTCGTGCCCGTGGTCATCGCGGTGGCGATCGCGGCCTTCGCCCTCTGGTACGCCGTCGGCCCGGCACCCGCGCTCACCCTGGCGCTGGTCTCCGCGGTCTCCGTCCTGATCATCGCCTGCCCGTGCGCGCTGGGACTCGCCACCCCGCTGTCGGTGATGGTCGGCACCGGCAAGGGAGCCCGTGCGGGCATCCTGATCCGCTCGGCCGAGGCCCTGGAGACCGCCCACAGGCTGGACACGGTCGTGCTCGACAAGACGGGCACCGTCACGGTGGGAAAGCCGGTGCTGACCGATGTGCACGCCGTGGAGGGCGTGGAGGGCTTCACGGAGGAGGAGTTGCTGCGCCTGGTGGCCGGCGCCGAGGCCGACAGCGAACACCCCCTCGCCGCCGCGATCACCGACGGGGCCCGCGACCGCGGCCTCACGGTGCCCGCGGTCTCCGGCTTCGACTCGGTCACCGGCAAGGGAGTCCGGGCCACCGTGGACGGCAGGGCACTGCTGGTGGGCACCGCCCGGCTGCTCGCGGACGCCGGGATCGCCGCCGCGGAGCTCACCGCGGCCGCCGATGCCTTCTCGGCACAGGGCAGGACGCCCGTCCTGGTCGCCGTCGACGGACAGCCGGCCGGAGTGCTTGCCGTGGCCGACACCGTCAAGGACGACTCCGCCCGGGCCGTGGCCGCCCTGCACCGGCTCGGCGTCCGGACGGTGATCCTCACCGGGGACAACGCCCGTACCGCCGCCGCCATCGCGCGGCAGGTCGGCATCCCGCGCGTGCTCGCCGAGGTGCTGCCGGAGCACAAGGCCGACGAGATCCGCCGCCTGCAGGGCGAGGGCCGTACCGTGGGCATGGTCGGCGACGGCATCAACGACGCACCCGCGCTGGCCCGGGCCGATGTGGGCCTGGCCATCGGCACCGGCACCGACGTCGCCATCGAGGCCGCCGACATCACCCTGATCTCCGGCTCGCTGTCCGGCGTCGTCACCGCGATCCGGCTGTCGCGCGCCACCCTGCGCAACATCAAGCAGAACCTGTTCTTCGCCCTCGTCTACAACGCCGTCGGCATTCCCGTCGCCGCCGGCGCCCTCTACCCCGTGTGGGGCATCCGCCTCAGCCCGATCATCGCCGCCGCGGCCATGGCGCTGTCCTCCCTCTCGGTCGTCGCCAACGCCTCCCGGCTGCGCCGCTGGCACCCCGCGCCGCTGCCGGAGGCCGACGCCGCGGACGTACGGCCTACGGTCGAGTCCGCCGCGGACCGGGCCGCGGGGCGCGACGAGCGGACCGCCCCGGCGGCACGGCACCCGCGCCACGGGGGCACGGCGACGGCTGAGGCACCGGATCGCCCGGACGCCTCCGCCGCCCGGTCAGACCGAACACGGTCCCGGCCCCGGCCGTAGGCGTCAGGGGCACCGGCACCGGGCCTCCCCTTGCCGCCCGGGGTGACCCCGATGCAGAGCCACGAGCAGCACCAGCCACCGCGACCGCCCGTGCCGCGGTGGGCGGCGCCGTTCGTGCTGGGCCTGCTGGCGGTGCTCCTGGGCATGCACGCCCTGTGGTCCCCGGAGGCGTCACCCCGCACCACCGTCGTGCCCGGCCCGCGCCGGCCGTGGCGGCGGCCGCGGCGGCGGCCGTGGACGGCGACTGCGCCGACGGGCGCTGCGACCGAGCCCATGTCCAGCATGCGGACACCACCTGCGCGGCGGCCTCCGCCGGCGGGGGCCCGAAGACGCCCGCGCTCACGCCCGGTCCGACGGCCCGTCCCGCGCACGCCGACGCCCGGTGCCCGCGCCCGGCCGCGAACCCGGACGGCGGAGGCGCGCCACCGTCTCCGTCTCCGTCCGAACTCCAACTCCTGCGGATCTGGAGGCCGCCACGGCACCGGGTCACGACCCGGCCCGGCGCCGACGCACGCCGGACCCTTTTCCCTTTCCCACCGCAGGAGTTCCAGCTTGACCGTTTCACGTGCCCTGATCCGCCGCGCGGGCCGCCGAGATCACCGGGACGGAAAAGCTGCTCGGCAAGGTCTGACGGCAACCGGCCACGCCCGGCGGAGTCCGCGGCGCCTCCGCCGGACCGGGCCACCCCTCTCACCCCGGCGCCGGAACCGTCCCGGGCGCCAGGTGGCCCGCGCGGTGCAGTCCCGCGACGACCCCCGCGCAGGCCCCACCGATGGCGGCCAGTGCCGCCCACGGCAGCCATCGGATCCCGGTGCCGAACAGGGCGCCGACGGCGAGGTTCCCCAGTGAGACCGCGATGCCGCAGGCCGTGTTGTAGGCGCCGTAGTACGTCGCGACGAGCCGGTCGCCGGAAAAACGTACGACGGTGTCCATCTCGAACGGGTAGAGCAGCGCCCCGCCCCAGGCCAGCAGGGATGCGCACAGCAGGAGCGCGAGGACGCTCACGGCTCGGCCGGGGACGCCGGGGTACGGGCGGGGCATCAGCGGCAGGAACGCCGCTCCCATCACCACGAGGCCGTACGCGATGGCCTGCGGACCGCCCAGGGTCCGCTTCGCCCATGCGGTCAGCTTCAGCTGGCCCGACAGCGCGGCGAGCGCGGAGGCGGCGAAGACCGCGCCGGTGACCGGCCCCGTCTGTGCGCCGAAGAGTTCGCGGCTTCTCAGCGGCAGGGCGAGGTAGACCTGGAAGGCGAGGACGTAGGAGCCGGTCATCGCGGCGGCGAACAGCAGGAAGGGCCGGTCGGCGGCGATCGTGCGCCAGTCGCCGGCGACCGCGCGCCAGGCGGACCCGGCGCTCCGGTTCACCGCGGCAGTCGCGGGCAGGGCGCGGGCCTGGAGCAGGGCCAGGGCCGCGAAGACGAGTGCCGCGGCGGCGCACACCGCGCTGAAGTCCCAGGCCAGCAGGGCGAGTCCGGTCAGTGGCCCGACGAGGATCCCGGCCTGGTAGAAGACGTTGAAGGCGGCGAAGGCTTCGACGCGGCGCTCCTCGCCTGCCGCGGCGGCGAGGTAGGCGCGGACGGCCGGGTTGAACAGCGCCCCTGCCAGACCCGTCAGCGCCGAGGCGAGGATCAGGGCGGGCAGGGAGCCGGCGACCGCGAGCAGCCCGAAGGCGACGGTGCGCATCGCGCAGCCGGTGAGGATCATCGGCTTGCAGCCGTAGCGGTCGGCGAGGGTACCGCCGATGAGGAACATGCCCTGCTGGGAGAGGTTGCGCACGCCGACGACCAGGCCGACCGTCCAGGCCGCGAGGCCGAGGCCGTGGGCGAGGTGGTCGGCCAGGTAGGGCATGAGCATGTAGAAGCCGAGGTTGATGGCGAACTGGTTGGCCATCAACAGCCGTACCGGCCGGTCGAAGGAGGCCACCTGGGCCCGCAGGCCCCTCATCGGGCGCCCGCCTCCGCCAGGTCGCGGCCCAGCGGATCACGGACCCGGCCGCACCGGGTCCAGGAGGTGACCACGCGAGCGTCGGGCTCGGCGATCTCGTCGGGTTCCTCCGCCGGTACACGGCCGAGGAACCCGTGCTCGCGGCACCAGGCGTCGTTGTAGACGGTCTCCAGGTAGCGGTGCGGGCCGTCGGGGAAGACCGCGACGATCCGGGTGCCGGCAGGCATGGTACGGGCGGCCCACCCGGCCACGAGCGCGACCGCTCCGACGCTCCAGCCGCCGGACGCGTAATGATGCCGGGCCAGCCGGCGGCACGCCCACACCGCCTCGGCCGGAGCCACCCAGTGGACCTCGGCGAAGGCGGCGTAGTCCACGTTCCCGGGGTGGATGCTGGAGCCGAGCCCACGCATCAGCCGGGGCCCGGCGGGCTGCCCGAAGATGGCCGAGCCGACCGCGTCCACCCCGATGAGCCTCAGCCCGGGGAGCGACTCACGCAGTCCGGCCGCGACACCGGCCGAGTGGCCGCCGGTGCCGACGGCCGCCACCAGGACGTCGACGCGTCCGAGCTGGGCGACGAGTTCGGCGGCGAGGGGCCGGTAGGCGGCCGCGTTGTCGGGGTTGTGGTACTGATCCGGGCAGTACGCGCCCGGAGTGCGGCTGAGCCACTCGGCCACACGTGCGCGGCGGGCCTCCTGCCAGCCGCCCTCCGGATGCGGGGCCGCGACCTGGTCGACGCGAGCACCGAGGGCGGTGAGCAGGCGCACCACGGAGGGCTCCATGCCGGGGTCGGTGACGACGGTGACCGGGTGACCGTATGTCAGCCCGGCCAGGGCGAGCCCGAGTCCGAGGGTGCCGCTGGAGGACTCCACGACGGGCGCGCCCGGCGCGAGGTCGCCGCGCTGCCGTGCCTCGGCGACCATGTGCAGGCCGGGGCGGTCCTTGATGCCGCCGGGGTTGGCGCCTTCCAGCTTGGCGTGGAAGCCACGGCCAGGCGGGGCGAAGGGTTCGTCGATCCACAGGATCGGGGTGTTGCCGACGAGCTGGGCGGGACGGCGGGCGATCACGGGGAGCGGGGCGTGCCTCCCCAGAGGTTCGAGCAGGGAGAGGTGCATGGGGGTACGTCTCCTTCGCACCACGTCCGGTACGGGCGGGTGCGGTCGTCGTGGGTCGGCGGGCACGCCCGCACGCCCCGGCCACCCGGTACGGGCGGGGCCGGAGCGTGCGGGCGGCGCCTACTGACGCCAGACGCAGTGGAGCGCGAAGGTCCCGGAGCCGTGCGGCACGGGGAGGAGGGTGTCGGGCGGGCGGGCCCGGGCGGCGTACGCCTCCCCGGGCCCCGCGGTCGGCGACGGCGCGGCAGGAGGCTCGTCGCCGGATCCCGCGACCGCGCCGTGGACTGCGTCCCGGGGCCGGTCCGCCGCGTGATCGATGTGCCCGTCGGCCTTGTGGTCGTGCCCTGGCACCGATGTGAGCCCGTGATCGGTGTCCCCGCCGGCCCCAGAACAGCCGGCGACGACGGCGGTCATGGGCAGCCCGGTGAAGGAGGAGGAATGGACGGCGCCCGCGAGATGGGCGGTGATCAGCACGACGAGGCCCAGGAGCAGGCCGGTACGGCCCGGTCGCCCGGGGTTCCGTGCCCCCATCCGCGCACCCGTCACACACGCATCGTATGCGATCGGTCACGCTCCGCGATGTCAGCCGTGCTTCGCGGCACCCTGCTCCGCGGAGCGCACAGCCTGCACATAGGTCACAGCCAGGGCCTCACGTCACCGCCGCCCCGCACCTCGAAGCCCGCGTCGCGGACGAGCCCGTCCAGCAGGTCGACCCGGTTGTGGGCCATGGCGTGGCCCACTCCCCCGTGCACCAGGCGCCGGCCGAGCCCGCTCGCCGGCGGCCGGAACTCGACGACCAGGAGCCGTCCGCCCGGCCGCAGGACGCGGCACATCTCGCGCAGCGCCGCGGGCCGTGCGGCCTCGGGCAGGTGATGCAGCATCAGGCTGGTGACGGAGGGGTCGAACGAGCCGTCGGGCAGGTCGATGTTCTCGGCGATCCCCTCCCGGTAGGCACAGGGAGCGCTGTTCCGGCCGCCGCGCCTGCGGCGGGCGTAGGCCAGGACGGGCGGGGAGGCGTCGGCGCCGGTCGAAGGCGGGCGAGCGCAGCAGCGGATCGAGGTACCCCGTCACGTTCGGCTGCCGGGACGGTCCATCCTCTGTACCCAGCCCAGGCGGACGAAGCGCGCGCACATCCAGTCACTGACGACGACCAGATCGAGGCCGGGCCGCTGATGGTTCAGCAGAGCCGGGCTGCTCTTGCCGAAGAACTCGTCGTTGTCGTTGATCTCCTCGATGTGGTCGACCTCGATGCCGGTGCGCTTCTCGAACGCTTCCAGGGTCGGACGGCGATTCGGGTTCTCGTCGCCCGTGCCGATGTACAGAGGACAGCTGGCCCAGGTCAACCGCTTGTCGTGGGCCGACGGATCGGTGCCGGCCCGGTCGCCGGGTGCCACGTAAGCGGCGGGCACGCCACAGCCGGCGAGCACGCCCGGTACCGCTGCCGAGCCGAGGACGCGCAGCAGGGAACGACGAAAGGGGTGGGCGTCTTCGGAGTCCGGGGCATGCCGGCATGCATGCCGCGCGTGTCTGTGCACGGACAACCGACAGCGCGTCGAGCCGGTCCGCAAGAGCCCGACGCCCTGTCGGCCGGACGTCCCGCTGTCACGCTCACGGCGAAGGGGTCCGCCCCGCGCGACCGAACAGCTCGGCCCCGGACGGGAACTCCCGCCCGGGGCCGCGTTCGTGACGGACTGGCGCCTACGCGTCCAGCGACGTCATCACGTGCTTGACCCGCGTGTAGTCCTCGAAGCCGTACGCCGACAGGTCCTTGCCGTAGCCGGACTGCTTGAACCCGCCGTGCGGCATCTCCGCCACCAGCGGGATGTGCGTGTTGATCCACACGCAGCCGAAGTCGAGGGCCTTGGACAGGCGCATGGCGCGCGCGTGGTCCTTCGTCCACACCGAGGAGGCGAGGGCGTACTCGACTCCGTTCGCGTACTCGATGGCCTGTGCCTCGTCCGTGAAGGGCTGGACGGTGATGACCGGCCCGAAGACCTCGTTCTGGATGATCTCGTCGTCCTGCCTGAGGCCCGAGACGACGGTCGGCGCGTAGAAGTAGCCCTTGTCGCCGACCCGGTGGCCACCGGCCTCGACCTTGGCGTGCGCGGGCAGGCGCTCGATGAAGCCGGAGACCTGCGCCAGCTGGTTCGGGTTGTTGAGCGGCCCGTACAGCACGTCCTCGTCGTCCGGCAGACCGGTCTTCGTCTCGGTGGCGGCCTTGGCGAGCGCGGCCACGAACTCGTCGTGGATGGACTCGTGGACCAGGACCCGGCAGGCGGCCGTGCAGTCCTGGCCCGCGTTGAAGAAGCCGGCCACCGAGATGTCCTCGACGGCCTTGGCGATGTCGGTGTCCTCGAAGACGACGACCGGCGCCTTGCCGCCCAGCTCCAGGTGGACGCGCTTGACGTCCTTGGAGGCGGACTCGGCGACCTGCATGCCGGCCCGGACCGAGCCGGTGATGGAGGCCATCGCCGGGGTCGGGTGCTCGACCATCATGCGGCCCGTCTCGCGGTCACCGCAGATGACGTTGAAGACGCCCTTGGGCAGGATCGAGCCGATGATGTCGGCGATCAGGACCGTGGACGCCGGCGTGGTGTCCGACGGCTTCAGGACGACCGTGTTGCCCGCCGCGATCGCCGGGGCGAACTTCCACACCGCCATCATCATCGGGTAGTTCCACGGCGCCACCTGGGCGCAGACGCCCACGGGCTCGCGGCGGATCATGGAGGTCATCCCCTCCATGTACTCGCCGGCCGAACGGCCCTCGAGCATGCGGGCCGCGCCCGCGAAGAAACGGATCTGGTCGACCATCGGCGGGATCTCCTCCGACCGGGTCAGCCCGGCCGGCTTGCCCGTGTTCTCGACCTCGGCCGCGATCAGCTCCTCGGCCCGGTCCTCGAACGCGTCGGCGATCTTGAGGAGGGCCTTCTGGCGCTCGGCGGGCGTGGTGTTCCGCCAGGCCGGAAAGGCCGCAGCGGCGGCCGCCATCGCGGCGTCGACGTCCGCCTGCCCGGACAGCGGCGCGGTCGCGTACGCCTCGCCGGTCGCGGGGTTGACCACCTCGGTGGTCCGTCCGTCGGCGGCGTCACGGAAGTCGCCGTCGATGTAGTTGCGCAGACGACGCAGCTCGGTGCTCACTGCGGGCCCTCCAAGCTCAGTTTCGGGTGTCCAATCGCTGAGACACCCACCCTAGTGTGTGGCCCCACGTTTTCAACACCCCCGCTCGCATTGAAGCTGCGAAATCCGCAGGGTTCGCGTACAGATACAACGAATTTCATCGATCGAGCCTTGCGAAACTGCCGAGACGTCGTGCACAGTGAGGTCGTGGCCAGTCGAAGTGCAGACCAGAAGGACTCCCGCGAGTCCAGGAACGGCGGCACCCCCCAGTTGGACGCCGTCTCCCTCGCCATCGTCGAGCAGCTCCAGGAGGACGGCCGCCGGCCGTACGCCGCGATCGGCAAGGCGGTCGGCCTCTCCGAGGCGGCCGTGCGCCAGCGCGTCCAGAAACTGCTCGACCAGGGCGTGATGCAGATCGTCGCCGTCACCGACCCGCTCACCGTGGGCTTCCGCCGGCAGGCGATGGTCGGCATCAACGTCGAGGGCGAGGTGGAGCCGGTCGCCGACGCGCTGGCCGCCATGTCCGAATGCGAGTACGTGGTGATGACCGCAGGCTCGTTCGACCTGATGGTGGAGATCGTCTGCGAGGACGACGACCACCTGCTGGACGTCATCAGCAAAGGCATCCGGGCCCTCCCCGGAGTGCGCTCCACCGAGAGCTTCGTCTATCTCAAGCTCAAGAAGCAGACCTACATGTGGGGAACCCGATAGCCGTGAGTACCAACGACCTCAGCAAGACCGCGTACGACCACCTGTGGATGCACTTCACCCGCATGTCCTCGTACGAGAACGCGCCCGTTCCCACCATCGTCCGGGGCGAGGGCGTCTCCATCTACGACGACAAGGGCAAGCGCTACATCGACGGTCTGTCCGGTCTGTTCGTGACCCAGGTGGGCCACGGCCGCACCGAGCTGGCCGAGACGGCGTTGAAGCAGGCGCAGGAGCTGGCGTTCTTCCCCGTGTGGTCCTACGCCCACCCCAAGGCCGTCGAGCTGGCGGAGCGCCTCGCCGGCTATGCGCCGGGCGATCTGAACAAGGTCTTCTTCACCACCGGCGGCGGTGAGGCGGTCGAGACCGCCTGGAAGCTCGCCAAGCAGTACTTCAAGCTGGTCGGCAAGCCCACCAAGCACAAGGTCATATCCCGCGCGGTCGCCTACCACGGCACCCCGCAGGGCGCCCTGTCCATCACCGGCCTGCCGGCCCTGAAGGCCCCCTTCGAGCCCCTGGTGCCGGGCGCCCACAAGGTCCCGAACACCAACATCTACCGCGCCCCGGTCTTCGGCGACGACCCGGAGGCGTTCGGCCGCTGGGCCGCCGACCAGATCGAGCAGCAGATCCTCTTCGAGGGCCCGGACACCGTGGCCGCGGTCTTCCTGGAGCCGGTGCAGAACGCGGGCGGCTGCTTCCCGCCGCCGCCCGGCTACTTCCAGCGGGTGCGCGAGATCTGCGACCGGCACGACGTGCTGCTCGTGTCGGACGAGGTCATCTGCGCCTTCGGCCGTCTGGGCACGATGTTCGCCTGCGACAAGTTCGACTACGTCCCGGACATGATCACCTGTGCCAAGGGCATGACGTCGGGCTACTCCCCGATCGGCGCGTGCATCGTCTCCGACCGCCTGGCAGAGCCCTTCTACCAGGGCGACAACACCTTCCTGCACGGCTACACCTTCGGCGGCCACCCGGTGTCCGCCGCGGTGGGTCTCGCGAACCTCGACATCTTCGAGCGCGAGGGCCTCAACCAGCACGTGCTCGACAACGAGTCCGCGTTCTTCGCCACCCTGCAGAAGCTGCACGACCTGCCGATCGTCGGCGACGTCCGCGGCAACGGCTTCTTCTACGGCATCGAGCTGGTCAAGGACAAGGCGACCAAGGAGACCTTCAACGAGGAGGAGACCGAGCGCGTCCTGTACGGCTTCCTCTCCAAGGCCCTGTTCGACAACGGCCTGTACTGCCGTGCCGACGACCGCGGCGACCCGGTCGTCCAGCTCGCCCCGCCGCTGATCTCCGACCAGCGGACGTTCGACGAGATCGAGTCGATCCTGCGCGCGACGCTGACGGAGGCGTGGACGAAGCTCTGAGCCGGCAGGCCCTGCGGCGCCGGACGGCGGGCGCCGGCGGTTCCGGTCTGCCTTCCGGATGATCAGAAACGGCCCCGTGCCGACCGTTCGAGTGAGAAACGGCGGTCCGGGGCCGTTCGCTGTCCGGGCTCACGGCGCTCGCTGCCTAGCGTGACAGTGAGTGATCGGCCCTGCCTTCGTGCCCCGAACGGCTCCCCCGCACGGGGACCGCACGGGCCGACGGAACCGAACCGAGGTGTACGCGATGGTGGCCCCGCCGGACAACGACGTGCTCTGGGCACGCGCCCTGCACTTCCAGCACAACGGCTCACCCGCTCTCTGCGGCGTCTCTCTGGAGGTGCGCGAGAGTGAGATCCTGGCCGTCACGGGCCCCCGTGGCAGCGGCAAGACGACTCTTCTGCAGTGCCTCGCCGGGCTGCTCCCGGCCCAGGAGGGCGAGGTCTGGTTCAACAGCACACCGGTGCACACCTTGAGCCCGTCGGCCCGCGAACGACTGCGGCGCGACCGCTTCGGCTGGATCGACACGACGCCCGTGCTCGTGCCCGGGCTGAACGCCTGGGAGAACGCCGCCCTTCCGCTGATGCTGCGCGGCACGAGCCGCCGGCGGGCCAAGGCCGCCGCGATGGAGTGGCTGGAGCGCCTCGACATCGGCGAGCGCGCCCGCACCCGCCCGCACCGGCTCGTCCAGGCCGAGCGCCAGCGGATCGCCGTCGCGCGGGCGCTCGCCGCCTGCCCGACCGTGCTCTTCGCGGACGAGCCCACCGCCGCCCTGCACCAGGGCGAGGGGGCACAGGTGCTGCGCACCCTCACCACTGCGGCCCGCTCGCACGGCATCACGGTCGTCCTCGCCACGCACCACGCGCAGGAGGCGGCCCTGGCCGACCGCACGGTGTCCCTGCTCGACGGACGGCGCGTCACCACCGTGCACCTGCCCCCGGTGGCCGAAGCGGAAGGCCGGGCCGCGTGCTCGCTCTCCGCCTAGCCCGGGGGGCCCACCCCCTCGTCCAGCTCCGCCGGCTCCTGGTCGCAGCGGCCTCGGCGGGCACGGGCTTCCTGCTGCTGTGCACGCTCGGGTACGCGATGGGGCACCCCGAGGCGCCGGGCGGCTCGGCGCTGCGACTGGCCTGGTGCGCCGCGCCCCTGGCCGCCACGGTGTACTTCGCGGTCGCGGTCGCCCGTACCGATCCGGGCACCCGTCCGCGCTCCGGCCTCGCGGCGATCGGTCTCGGACCGGCCCGGCTGATGGTCTTCTCCGCGGTGACCACGGCCCTGTCGACGCTGCTCGGCTCCCTGCTGGCGCTGCTGGTCTTCCTGCATCTGCGGGGCGATCTGCGGGGCATGCCGTTCGACGGTGCCCGAGCGGATTTCCTCGCCGCGGACCGCCCGCTGCCGCTGCCCGCGGCGCTCACGCTGCTCGCGCTGGTGCCGATGGCGGCGTCCGCGGCCGTCGCCCTGGTCCTGCGCCCCGGGCACGGACGGCCGCGCCCGGCCGGGCGGCGCGCCGAAGCGCGGCCCGCCCCCGACGGTGACCGCACCCCGGACGCAGCGCCCACCGGCCCGGACGGGGTACGGGTACCGGATCCGACGGCCGTGTCCCGGCCCGCTCCGGGCGGCCTGCCCTGGGGCGTGGCCACGCTGGCCGCCGGGCTCGCCGTGCAGACGCGCGCGAGCCGTCCGAATCCGGCCCCCCGGCTGTCCGGCGGGCTCCTGAGCGGACAGGTGGGGGTGTCGGCGGGCTGGGCGCTGACCGCGCTGGGGCTGGCCCTGGCCGCGCCCGCGGTCGTCTATCTGTGCGGCGGGCTGCTGCAGGCGGTGCGTCCCGGTGCGCTGCGCCTGCTGGCCGGGCGCGGCCTGCAGGAGGACGCGCGGCGGATCGGGCGGCCGCTCGGCGTGGTGTGCGCCGTGGCGTCGGGGACCTACGCGATGTCGGTGTACGCCGGCGCGCGCCCGTCCTTCGGGCCGCTCACCACGCTGGGCGCGGTGCTCGTGACGGGCTGCGCGCTCGCCACGCTGGCCACGGCGGCCGTCGAGGCGCGGCAGGCGCGCGCCGACACGGTCGCGGCTCTGGTACGGCTCGGGGCGCCGACGACGGTGCTGCGCACCGCGGCGCTGCTGCGCGCGGGCGTGCTCGTCGCGGCGTTCGCCCCCCTGACCTGGGTGGTCGCCGAGCTGGCGGCCGTGCCGATCGCGGGCTGACCGCTCCCGCGGAGAGACCGGGGATCCGGCGGCCGAAAGAAGTTCTCGCGCCCGCCGATGAGTTCCGCGGCGCCGCGCGGTCCATCCCTGCGTACGGCATCCGCGTACGACCCGTCACATCCTGGGAGAGACCGCTCATGTACCAGCAGATGATCTTCGTGAACCTTCCGGTCGCCGATGTCGACGCCTCGAAGAAGTTCTTCACGGAGCTGGGCTACTCGCTCAACCCGCAGTTCACCACGGACGACTGCGCCTGTGTCGTCATCAGCGACACGATCGTCGCGATGCTGCTGAGCCGGCAGCACTACGCCGACTTCACGGCCAAGGAGATCGCGGACGCCACCAAAACCAGTGAGGTGCTGGTCTGTCTGAGCGCCGAGAGCCGTGAGAAGGTCGACGAACTGGTCGGCAAGGCGATCGCGGCGGGCGGCACGAGCAGCCGGGAGGCGACGGACCACGGCCATATGTACGGCCGCGCGTTCGACGACCTGGACGGCCACACCTGGGAGGTCGTGTGGATGGATCCCGCGGCTGTCCAGGGCTGAGCCCGCCCGGGTGAACGGCGCGGCGGCAGCGAGGGGTTGAGGGCACGTCCGGAAAGCGTTCAAACGCGGGCACGGTTAATGAGAAGGCAAAGGCGACCGTCATGCCGGACATCGGCGTTGACAGCACTTAGCCGACGCTTATAGACCTGTGATTCTCCTGGGGACGCTGTTGCGTTGTTGCTGCAGCAACGGTCCCGACACCCCCCGCAGTTGCGCATCCCGTGAAGGGCAATCGTGACCATATCTTCCCGCACCGCACGTTCGGTGCGCATTCTCGGCATCGCCTCCGCCACCGCCGCGCTCGCCCTCGGTGCCGCCGGCAACGCCCTCGCCTGCAACATCCGTGACTTCTCGGCCGCCGCGTCCTGCGACGGCAACGGGAAGGGCGTCATCACCGTCACCGACAAGGACGCCTCCGGCAAGGAGGCGACCGTGTCGGTCTACCTGGAGTCGAACGGCGCGGACGCCAAGAAGGTCGGCGAGCAGACCGTCACCGGCACCCGCGAGGGCGCCACCGTCACGTTCTCCGAGGACTGGGCGCCGAACGCGCAGTACCGCGTCCACATCAAGGCCGGCAACATCGTCGACGAGGACATCAAGTCGGGCCTGACCACGCCGTCCGAGGCGTGCAAGAGCGAGACCACCCCGTCGGCAACGGTGACCCCGAAGCCGTCGGAGACTCCGTCGTCGTCCGCGACGCCGTCGGCGTCCGGCAGCACGGCCCCCGCCACCACCGGGGACAACTCCCCCTCGCCCGCGGCCGGCAGCTCCAACCTGGCCGAGACCGGCGCGAGCTCCAGCACGCCCCTGATCGCCGGAATCGCCGGCGGCCTGGTCGTCATCGGCGGTGGCGCGGTGTTCTTCGGCATGCGCCGTCGCGGCGCCGCGAAGGCCGACTGACGCCCCATCGGTTCGCTGCAGCACAACGGCCCGCCCCTGACCGGGGCGGGCCGTTGTGCCGGGTCACCCGGTTCCGCCGGGTGGGAGCACGACGATCTCGGCCGCCTCGAACACCACCCCGACCTCGTCCCCGGCCTCGGGCGCCTCCCGCAGGGCGCACGCCGCCTCCAGATCCGGCGCCTGACGGGGCAGCAGGCGCACGGTGACATGGGTGCCGCGGAAGGTGCGTGTGGCCACGGTGCAGCGCAGGCCCTCGGCGGCGTCCACCAGTCGTACGCCGGCGGGCCTGACCAGCAGCGTGCCCGGCCCCTGCGGGGAGCCCTCCGGAACCGGGAGCTTGCCCCACGGCGTGTCCGCCGCCTGACCGGAGACAGTCGCCGGTACCACGTTGTCGAAGCCGAGGAACCGCGCCACGAACTCGTCCGCGGGCCGCTGCCACACCTCAAGGGGCGTGCCGGACTGGGCGATCCGTCCGTCGCGCATCACGACGACCCGGTCGGCGAGCGCGAACGCCTCGCCCTGGTCGTGGGTGACGGCCAGCACCGTGGTGCCCAGCCGCCCGAACAGATCGCGCAGTTCGACGACCAGGCGTTCTCGCAGCGACCGGTCGAGCTGGCCCAGCGGCTCGTCCAGCATGAGCAGCCGCGGCCGGGGCGCGAGGGCGCGGGCGAGCGCGACGCGCTGCTGTTCGCCGCCGGAGAGCGAGGCGACGGCCCTGCGCGCGGCCCCCGGCAGCCCGACCAGGCGCAGCAGCTCGCCGACGCGCGCGTCCCGTTCGGCGCGCGCCATGCCGTGCATACGGAGCCCGAAGGCGACGTTGCCACCCACATCGCGCTGCGGGAACAGCTGGTGGTCCTGGAACATCAGCCCGACACCGCGCCGGTGCGCGGGCACCCCGTCCAGGGACCGGCCGTCCAGGATCACCCGTCCCTCGTCGAGGGGCTGCAGTCCGGCCACCGTCCGCAGCAGCGTCGACTTGCCGCTGCCGCTCGGCCCGAGCACACACACCACCTCGTGCTCGGCGACGTCGAGGCCGACCCCGTCGAGGACGGCGCGCCCCGCGAAGCGCACGCTCGCCCTGTCGAGACTGAGCATCGTCACCACTCCCCCGCCCGGTCCGTGCGCAGCCGTTCCAGGACCAGCAGCGCCATCGCGCACACCACCATCAGGATCGTCGAGAGGGCCATGGCCTGGCCGTAGTTGAGATCACCCGGCCGGGCGAGCAGACGCGCCACCGCCACCGGCAGGGTCGGGGCGCCGGGCCGCGCGATGAAGACGGTCGCCCCGAACTCGCCCAGTGACACGGCGAACGCGAACCCCGCCGCGATCAGCAGCGCCCGTCGCACGATCGGCAGGTCGACCTCCCGCCACACCTGCCACGGCGACGCCCCGAGCACGGCCGCCGCCTCCCGCAGCCGCTCGTCCACGGCCCGCAGTACCGGCAGCATGGTGCGTACGACGAAGGGGGCTCCCACCAGCGCCTGCGCGAGCGGTACCAGGATCCATGAACCGCGCAGGTCCAGTGGCGGCCGGTCGAGGGCGATCAGGAACCCGAAGCCGACGGTGACGGCGGACACGCCGAGCGGCAGCATCAGCAGCGCGTCGAGGCCGCGGACCAGACGCCCGGCGTCCCTGCGGGCGAGGGCCGCGGCGGACAGGCCCCCGATCAGCACGGCGATGAGCGTGGCGGCGACGGCGTACCGCAGCGAGGTGCCGACCGCGTCGACGGGCGGGACGAGGAAGGTGCCGCCGTCCGTGCGGGTCAGCGCCCGGTAGTACCCGAGACCGGGGGCGTCGAGCGAGCGCAGGACGAGGACGGCCGGCGGCAGCACCAGCAGCACGCTCATGGTGACGAGGACCGAGGCGAGCAGCGTCCACTGGCCCGCCCCGCGCGGCCTGCGCGCCGTGCGGGAGGCGTCGACCAGCCGCAGCGCACTCTCCCGGCGGCGCACGGTCCACGCGTGCACGACGAGGACCGCGCCCACCGCCGCGAACTGGACGAGCGTGAGCACGGCGGCCGTGGACAGGTCGAAGATCTCCGAGGTCTGGCGGTAGATCTCGACCTCGAGCGTGGAGAAGGAGGGGCCGCCGAGGATCTGCACCACGCCGAACGAGGTGAAGGTGAACAGGAACACCATCAGCGCTGCGGCGGCCACGGCGGGGCCCAGCGCGGGCAGGGTCACCTGCCGCCAGGCAGCGAACCGGGAAGCGCCGAGGACACGGGCGGCCTCCTCCTGGCGCGGGTCGAGCTGCGCCCACAGCCCGCCGACCGTGCGGACGACGACCGCGTAGTTGAAGAAGACATGGGCGAGCAGAATGGCCCATACGGTCGTGTCGAGCCGGATTCCCCACAGGTCGTCGAGGAGTCCGCCGCGGCCGACGAGCGCCAGGAAGGCCGTGCCGACGACGACGGTCGGCAGCACGAACGGGACGGTGACGGCGGCGCGCAGCACCTCCTTGCCCGGGAAGTGGAAGCGGGCGAAGACGTAGGCGCCGGGGAGCGCGACGAGAAGCGTGAGGACGGTCGAGGCGAGCGCCTGCCAGGTGGTGAACCACAGCACGTGCCGCATGCCCGGCTGCGCGAGGACGTCCACGACGGCGCCGGGGAGCCACACACCGTCGACGCGCAGACCGCGGGCGACGATCGCGGCGACGGGGTAGGCGAAGAAGACCGCGAAGAACGCGACGGGCAGGGCCGTGAGCCCCAGCCGCGCCGCGCTCCCCCGCCGCTTCGGGGCTACTTCAGTACGAGCGACGTCCACGCCTTGACCCACTGGTCGCGGTGGGCGGCGACCTCGGCCGGGGCCATGGTCTCGGGGTTCTTCGCCGCGGGCCCGTAAGCGGTGAACTCGGCGGGCACCGCGGCACCCTGCACCACCGGGTACACGAACATGTTGAGCGGCATGTCCTGCTGGAACCTCGTGCCGATCAGGAAGTCGATGAACGCCTTGCCGCCCTTGGTGTTGTGCGCGTTGCTCAGCAGGCCCGCGAACTCGATCTGCCGGAAGCAGGTTCCGGTGGCGACTCCCGTCGGTGCCGTCTTGGGGCGCGGCTGGGCGTAGACGACCTCGGCGGGCGGGGAGGAGGCGTACGAGACGACGAGCGGCCGGTCGCCGCCCGCCTTCCTGCCGCCGGCGGATCCCGAGAACTCCTGGTTGTACGCCTGCTCCCAGCCGTTGACCACCTTCACGCCGTTGGCCTTGAGCTTCTTCCAGTACGCCGGCCAGCCCTGGTCGCCGTACCGGGCGGCGGTACCGAGCAGGAAGCCGAGGCCGGGCGAGGACGTGGCGGCGTTCTCGGTGACGAGCAGGTTCCGGTACGCGGGCTTGGTGAGGTCGTCGAAGGAGGCGGGTGGGGTCAGCCTGTGGTCGGCGAAGTACTTCTTGTCGTAGTTGACGCAGATGTCGCCGAAGTCGACCGGCGTGACCCGGTGCTTGTCCCCGTCGAGCTGGTACTGCGTGCCGACCCGGTCGAGGCCCTTGGCCCGGTAGGGCTGGAACAGCCCGTTGTCGAGCGCCCGCGACAGCAGGGTGTTGTCGACGCCGAAGAAGACGTCGCCCTGCGGGTTGTCCTTGGTGAGGATCGCCTTGTTGACGGCCTGGCCGGCGTCGCCGTCCTTGAGGACCCTGACGCGGTAGCCGGATTCCTTCTCGAAGGCCGAGATGACGCTCTTGGAGGCGGCCCACGAGTCGTGACTGACGAGGGTCACGGTCTTGGAGTCGCCGCCGCTGCCGCCGACGGTGCCGGACGAGCCGCACGCGGACAGCGTGACCATGCCCAGCCCGACGACGACAACCGCGAACTGCCTGCCGATGATGCTCACTGACATTCCTCCTGGAGGTGACCAGGAAGAGACGCGGCCCCGCCCGGGAACACGGAAGGGAACCCGGGCAGGGCGCAACAGCCTGAATGGAGACCGAACTTCCTACCCAGAATGACCTGGGCGAGGTTCAGAGGGTCTGCGGTCGTTCCCGCACTCTCAGCGCTGTGGCGCTCCCCTGTCGGAATATGAAGATGTGCTTACGGGGGTCAGACTACCGCCCTACCGCTCGCCGGCCGCCAGCTGCCCGCACGCTCCGTCGATCTCCTGGCCCCGGGTGTCCCGGACGGTCACCGGCACCCCATGGGCGGCGATCGCCTCGACGAACGCCTTCTCGTCCGCGGGCCGCGAGGCGGTCCACCGGGAGCCGGGCGTGGGGTTCAGCGGGATCAGATTGACGTGCACGGGCTTGCCCTTGAGCAGCCGGCCGAGCAGATCGCCGCGCCACGCCTGGTCGTTGATGTCCCGGATCAGCGCGTACTCGATGGACAGCCGCCGCCCGGACCTGGCGGTGTACTCCAGCCCGGCGTCCAGCACCTCGCGCACCTTCCACCGCGTGTTGACGGGGACGAGGGTGTCGCGCAGCTCGTCGTCCGGGGCGTGCAGGGAGATGGCGAGACGGCACTTGAGGCCCTCGTCGGCGAAGCGGTGGATGGCCGGCACCAGTCCGACCGTCGACACGGTGATCCCGCGCTGTGAGAGCCCGAGCCCGTCCGGCGCAGGGTCGGTGAGGGTGCGGACGGCGCCGATGACACGCCGGTAGTTGGCGAGGGGCTCGCCCATGCCCATGAAGACGATGTTGGACAGCCGCGCCGGACCGCCCGGGATCTCGCCGTCCCGCAGCGCCCGCATACCGTCCACGATCTGGTGCACGATCTCGGCGGTGGACAGGTTGCGGTCGAGGCCGGCCTGCCCCGTGGCGCAGAAGGGGCAGTTCATGCCGCAGCCCGCCTGCGAGCTGATGCACATGGTGACCCGGTCGGGGTAGCGCATCAGCACGGACTCGACGAGCGTGCCGTCGAACAGCCGCCACAGCGTCTTTCGGGTCGTGCCCCGGTCGGTGGACAGATGCCGTACGACCGTCATCAGCTCCGGCAGCAGCGCCTCCTGGAGCCTGGCACGGGAGGAGGCCGGGATGTCGGTCCACTGCGCGGGGTCGTGCGCGTAGCGCGCGAAGTAGTGCTGCGCGAGCTGCTTGGCGCGGAAGGGCTTCTCACCGATCGCGGCGACCGCCTCCTTGCGCTCGGCGGGCGTGAGATCGGCGAGATGCCGCGGCGGCTTCTTGGCTCCGCGCGGCGCGGTGAAGGTCAGTTCTCCGGGCTTGGGCATGGTCCTCCCAGTGTCGCAGACACGCACGCTGGTGCTCCCGACCCACTACCGGGCATATTGTGGTAAAAGCCGCACGGCAGGGCCGACGCCAGGGCAGCCGGGGTCGCCAGGGCGTGCACGTGGAGGTGATCGGGGTGCCGGACCTCGTCGGCCGGGTGTCGCGCGCCGGTATCCGGTGCCACCCCGTGACCGTCGGGCTGCTGGTGTCGCTCCTGCCGGTGATCCTGCTGGTCGTGGACGTGCTGACGCCACCCGCCATCCGTTTCGGTTCCCTGATGGTGGCGGCGCCCGCCCTCGCGGCCGTCTTCTGCACTCCTGTCGGCGTGCTGATCGTGATCGCGGTGACGCTGCCGTGTGTGTGGATGGCCGACGTGGTGGGCCAGCAGCTGGGGGTGTCGTACTTCGTCCCGGTGCAGATCGCCACCATCGTGCTGGTCAGTGCGGCGGCGCTGGCCGCCAGCGCCGCACGGCTGCGCAAGGAGCGGCAGCTGGCCCGGTCCCGCTGGGTGGCCGAGGTGACCCAGCGGGTACTGCTGCATCCGCTGCCGCACCGGGTCGGCCGCTTCGACGTCGCCTCCCTGTACCTGGCGGCGGACGAGGAGGCCGCCATCGGCGGGGATCTGTACGCCTTCGCCCGCGGCGGGACCTCTGCGAGGATCCTGCTCGGCGACGCGCAGGGCAAGGGGCTGGCCTCGCTGGAGATGGTCAGCTGTGTGCTGAACACCTTCCGGCAGTCGGTCCGCCGGGGCAACACGGTGCCGGAGTTGGTGCACGAGCTGGAGGCAGCCTTCCGGCAGGACATCCAGGAGCTGTCCGCCGCGGCGGCCGGGGGGAGCCCGCCCCTGAACGGCCCGTTCGAGGAGGAGGCGTTCGTCACTGCGGTCGTGCTGGACCTGCCGGACACCGGCCCCCTCCGCCTGGCGAACCTGGGACACCCGCCGCCCCTGCTCGTCCACGAGGGGAACGTCACCGTCCTGGATCCGACGGTGGCGGTGCCACCGCTGGGCCTCGGCGACCTCATCCGTGGGGAGGTGCCGCTGGACACGGTCGACTTCCCTCCGGGCGCCACCCTGCTGCTCTACACCGACGGCGTGAGCGAGGCCCGTGGCCCGGACGGCGTCTTCTATCCGCTCGAGGACAGGCTGACGCGCTGGACCGCCCTGGCGCCGGACGCCCTGCTCGCCGCCGTGCACGACGACCTGCGCGAGTACGTGGGCGCCCGGCTCACCGACGACGTGGCCATGGTGGCCGTCCGGCGCCCCCCGTCCCCGGTCCGTTCCAGCTCGCGTGCCGAGGGCCTGGCGGACGTGCGCAGGACAAACCGACCGGACCGGCCGGCCCGGCGGGTCAGCCGGTTCCGACGAAGAGCACCATCAGCAGCCACACCACGGGGGCCGTCGGCAGCAGCGAGTCCAGCCGGTCCATGATGCCGCCGTGCCCCGGCAGCAGCGTGCCCATGTCCTTGATGCCCAGGTCCCGCTTGATCATGGATTCGCCCAGGTCGCCCAGTGTGGCGCTGGCCGCGACCGCGAGGCCCAGGACCAGACCCTGCCACCATGAGCCGCCGTCGATCAGGAACTGCATGCACAGCGCCCCCGCCACCATGGCGAAGGCGACCGCCCCGATCAGTCCCTCGCGGGTCTTGCCGGGGCTGATCCGCGGGGCGAGCTTGTGCGTGCCGAAGCGCCAGCCGACCGCATACGCGCCCGTGTCGCTGACGACCGTCAGCAGCAGGAACGTCAGGACGCGCTGCGGCCCGTCCTGCGCCGTCAGCAGCAGGGCGACGAACGTGGCAAGGAACGGCACATAGAAGGCCGCGAAGACACCGGCCGTGACATCCCTGAGATAGCCGTCCGGCGGCTCCGTCATACGCCAGACGAGGACCGCGAGCGCGGTGAGGGCCATCGCCGTCCAGGCGCCCTCGGCCCCCCGCATATAGCCCGCGACGACCATCGCCGCACCGCCGACCACCAGCGGCACGAGCGGCGCCCTGACCTCCTTGCGCTCCTCCAGCCGCTTCGTCAGCTCCCACAGGCCCACCACGACGGCGACCGCTATGACGCCGACGAACACGGCCTTGACGATGAACAACGACGCGACGATCACGACGCCGAGCCCGACGCCGACTCCTATGGCGGCGCCCAGGTCACGGCCCGCGCTCTTCTTCTGCGGTGCGGGCGCCGGCTTGGGGGCGTCGGGCATGGGCTCCGGATTCTGCGACGCCGCCCGGGGGTGCGGCGCCTGCGGCGTCTCGTCGCGGAACAAGGGGCCGCTCAGCCGAGCGGCCCCCCGGTCGTCATCCTGGTCTCCGCCGTGTGCGGCTACGTCGGGCACGATGGGCATGGGGCGCGTCTGCTGCGCGTCATGCGCATCGTACGCGGGGCCCGCCGGGCCGGCGCCCGGTACGGGCCCCTGGTCGGTGGGCGCCCAGTACCCGGCCTGTGGCGGCGCCCCCCAGGAAGAGTCGTTCATCAGACCTCGAGCAGCTCCGCTTCCTTGTGCTTGAGGAGCTCGTCCACCTGGGCGACGTACTTCGCGGTGGTGTCGTCGAGTTCCTTCTCAGCACGGCGGCCCTCGTCCTCGCCGACCTCTCCGTCCTTGATCAGCTTGTCGATGGCGTCCTTGGCCTTGCGGCGGACGGAGCGGATCGAGACCTTGGCGTCCTCGCCCTTGCCCTTGGCGACCTTGATGTACTCACGGCGGCGCTCCTCGGTGAGTTCGGGGAACACCACGCGGATGATGTTGCCGTCGTTGCTCGGGTTGACACCCAGATCCGAGTCGCGGATCGCCTGCTCGATGTTGCGCAGCGCGCTCTTGTCGAACGGCGTCACCACGGCCATGCGCGGCTCCGGTACCGAGAACGAGGCCAGCTGGTTGATCGGGGTCGGTGCTCCGTAGTAGTCGGCCACGATCTTGTTGAACATCGCCGGGTGCGCACGACCGGTGCGGATCGCGGCGAAGTCCTCCTTGGCGACCACGACGGCCTTCTCCATCTTCTCCTCGGCCTCGAGGAGGGTCTCTTCGATCACCACTTGCTCCTGCGTGTCTTGAGTAGGCCCGGCATCCGTGGGCGGCGGCCGGCTGCGTCGCGTCTTCTTCCTGCACGGTTCCGGACCGGCAGGACATTGTCCATCCTCCGGTCAGGGCCCGTCGCCCGGACGGAGTTCACCCCTCGCGGAGTTCACCCCGGGCAGGTCGGCCCCGGTCAGTCCCGGCCTCCTTGGTCACCCACGAGTGTGCCGATCTTCTCACCCCTGACGGCGCGGGCGATATTGCCTTCCGCCAGCAGTTCGAAGACGAGGATCGGCAGCTTGTTGTCACGGCACAGGGTGATCGCGGTGGCATCGGCGACCTTGAGGTCACGGGTGATGACCTCGCCGTAGCCGAGGGAGTCGAACTTGACCGCGTCCGGGTTGGTCTTCGGATCGGAGTCGTAGACCCCGTCCACGCCGTTCTTGCCCATGAGCAGCGCCTCGGCGTCGATCTCCAGCGCCCGCTGGGCGGCGGTCGTGTCGGTCGAGAAGTACGGCATGCCCATACCGGCGCCGAAGATCACCACGCGGCCCTTCTCCATGTGGCGCACGGCCCGCAGCGGGATGTAGGGCTCGGCGACCTGGCCCATGGTGATGGCGGTCTGCACCCGGCTGTCGATGCCCTCCCTCTCCAGGAAGTCCTGGAGGGCGAGGCAGTTCATGACCGTGCCGAGCATGCCCATGTAGTCGGAGCGGGCCCGGTCCATACCACGCTGCTGGAGTTCGGCGCCGCGGAAGAAGTTGCCACCGCCGATGACGACCGCGATCTGGGCGCCGTCGCGCACCACGGCCGCGATCTCACGGGCGATGGCGTGCACCACATCGGGGTCGACGCCCAGGCCCCCGCCACCGGAGAAGGCCTCTCCGGACAGCTTCAGCAGAAACCGGCCGCGTACTTTGCCGTCGTCGCTCTTCTGGGCCTTGGTGGTCATGGAGATCTCCTCGTGGTGCACATACGAAGAAGGCCATTGCCGGTGGGGCGTGGTTCGCATCCCATGCGCGGCAATGGCCTCCTCGTCATATCTGCTGTCGCCCGCCGCACCGGTGTGCGGGACGGCCTGCGCGAACAGCACGGACGACTGCTGTCGACCCTATCGGGGTCGCGCGTCGATCGCGGTACGGACTCAGATGCCGACCTTGATGCGCGTGAAGCGCTTCAGGGTGACACCCGCCTCGTCCAGGACCTTCTGGACGGACTTCTTGTTGTCGAGCGCGTACGGCTGGCCGAGCAGCGTGGCGTCCTTGAAGAAGCCGTTGAGCCGGCCCTCGACGATCTTCGGGAGGGCGGCCTCGGGCTTGCCCTCGGCGCGGGTCGTCTCCTCGGCGATACGGCGCTCGGCCTCGACGACCTCGGCCGGCACGTCCTCCTTGGAGAGGTACTTCGGCGCGAAGGCGGCGATGTGCTGGGCGACGCCCTTGGCGACCTCGGCGTTCGGCTTGTCGAACTCGACCAGGACACCGATCTGCGGCGGCAGGTCGGGCATGGTGCGGTGCATGTACGCCGTCACATAGCCGTCCGCGAACTGCGCGAAGCGGTCCAGGACGATCTTCTCGCCGAGGTTGGCGTTGGCCTCGTCGACGAACGCCTGGACGGTCTTGCCGGGCTCGATCTCGGAGGCGAGCAGGGCTTCCAGGTCGGCCGGGGAGGTCTTGGCGACGTGCTCGGCGATGGCCTGGGCCGCGGCCTGGAACTTCTCGCCCTTGGCGACGAAGTCGGTCTCGCACTTCAGCTCGACGAGGACGCCGGAGGAGTTGTCGTCGGCGATGATGGAGACCACGGCGCCGTTCTCGGCGGAGCGGCCCTCGCGCTTGGCGACGCCCTTCTGGCCTTTGATCCGGAGCGCCTCGACGGCCTTGTCGACGTTGCCCTCGGCCTCGTCCAGCGCCTTCTTGCAGTCCATCATGCCGGCGCCGGTGAGCTCACGGAGCTTCTTGACGTCGGCGGCGGTGTAGTTCGCCATGATTCTGTGAATCTCTTCTCGGAGTTCGAAGTCTCGAAGTCGGCGGCCGCCGCGAGGTGAGCGGACGGCCGCCAAAGATCTACGGGCTACGAAGATCTAGGGGCTGCGGGTGAACGGCGGGTGGCGCCGTCGGTGCCACCCGCCCCCACGTCAGCCGAACGGCCCGAGGGTCAGCCCTGCTCGCCCTCGGCGGCCGGGGCCTCCGCGGCCGGGGCCTCCGCGGCCGGGGCCTCCGCGGCCGGAGCCGCGGCAGCCGGGGCTGCGGTCTCGGCCTCGGCGGCCTTCTTCTCGCCCTCGAGCAGGTCGCGCTCCCACTCGGCGAGCGGCTCGCCCGCGGCCTTCTCGCCCTTGCCCTCGGCCGCGACGCCGGAGCGGGCGATGAGGCCCTCGGCGACGGCGTCGGCGATCACACGGGTGAGCAGGGTGACGGAGCGGATCGCGTCGTCGTTGCCCGGGATCTTGTAGTCGACCTCGTCGGGGTCGCAGTTGGTGTCGAGGATGGCGACGACCGGGATGTTCAGCTTCCGGGCCTCGCCGACCGCGATGTGCTCCTTCTTGGTGTCCACGATCCAGACGGCGCTCGGCACCTTCTGCATCTCGCGGATACCGCCGAGGGTCTTCTCCAGCTTGGCCTTCTCACGGGAGAGGACCAGGAGCTCCTTCTTGGTCAGACCGGAGGACGCGACATCCTCGAAGTCGATCTGCTCGAGTTCCTTCAGCCGCTGCAGACGCTTGTACACGGTCGAGAAGTTGGTGAGCATGCCGCCCAGCCAGCGCTGGTTGACGTACGGCATGCCGACGCGGGTGGCCTGCTCGGCGATGGCCTCCTGCGCCTGCTTCTTCGTGCCGACGAACATGACCGTACCGCCGTGGGCGACGGTCTCCTTGACGAACTCGTAGGCGCGGTCGATGTACGACAGCGACTGGAGCAGGTCGATGATGTAGATGCCGTTGCGCTCGGTGAAGATGAAGCGCTTCATCTTCGGGTTCCAGCGACGGGTCTGGTGACCGAAGTGGACGCCGCTCTCCAGCAGCTCCCGCATCGTGACGACGGCCATGGCCGTTCTCCTTGAGTTTTCTCGGTTGTGCCGCGAGTGCCGGATGGCACTCGCGCCTGACGCCCGCGTGCGCCGTGCCGCAAAGGACCGAGGAGCGCTGACACCGGCCTCGTGAGGGCCTGGTGTCGGGGCGTGCGAAGTCGACCCGGTGACCCGGATCGCCACAAGAAGTGTACGGGACCGGCGGGGTGGCGGGTGACGCCGCTGTCCACAACCCGGCAGTTGTCCACAGATTCCGCCATGATCGCTCGACATGCGGGACGGTTCTCGCATGCGAGCGAAACGATGTGCGTGGACATGGCCCGCGCTGCTGCTGGTCCTCCCGGTCGTGCCGGCCCCGGTGGCCCGGGCCGGCGCGCCCGCGGGCCGGCCGCCGCCCCCGGCCGCCGTGCCGGCACCCAGCAATGCGGTGCCGGCCGTCGCCCGCGTCTGGCCGGTGGGCGTTCACCCCCTGGTCGTACGGGGCTGGGAGCCGCCGGCCACCCCGTACGGCCCGGGTCACCGGGGCGTGGACCTCGCGGCGGCCCCCGGCGATCCGGTGCGGGCGGTCGCCGCGGGCCGGGTGGCCTTCGCCGGCCGGGTGGCGGGGCGGGGCGTGGTCGTCGTCGACCTGGCGGGGACGGGCGATCCACCACTGCGGACGACGTACGAGCCCGTCCGCGCCTCGGTGCGCCCGGGCGAGGAGGTCGGGCCGGGCGAGGTCCTGGGCCTGCTGGAGCCGACGGGCGCCCACTGCAGCGGACCGTGCCTGCACTGGGGGCTGCGCAGCGGGGAGACGTATCTGGACCCGCTGTCCCTGCTGCCGCCGTGGCTGCTGCGCGCCGGACCGTCACGGTTGCTGCGGGTGGACGGGGTGCCGCTGCC
>NZ_JBHUDX010000022.1:0-67583 GCF_042678285.1 Streptomyces caeni | reverse complement strand
GTCGCATCCGCGCGGGGCCCCCGCCGCGGGCGCCGCCGGCCGCGGAGCGCTCAGCCCCGCAGGCCCCGCAGGGCCATCGCCACCGCCGCCTCGGTGATGGCGGCCGGGTCCTCCGCGGCTCCCAGCTCGATGCGCCGCACCGCCGCGTCGACCACGCCCTGGAGCAGCATCGCCGCCAGCCGGGGTTCACGGTGGCCCATCTGGCCGAGCGCCTCGACGATCACCGCGACGAGCCCTCCGTGTGCGGCCCGGATCTTCTCGCGCGCCCCCGCGTCCAGTTCGCGCGCGGAGATGGCCACCACGGCGCGGTGCCTGCGGTCCCCCACGAGCGCCAACTGCTGTCGTACATAAGCCTCGACCTTCGCCTCGGGCCCGTCCACCGCGGCCATCGCCGCCTCGACCTCCGCCGCCCAGACCGGGAAGTCGACGGCGCACAGCTCCTCGACGAGTGCCGCGCGGGAGCGGAAGTACTCATAGACGGAGGACCGCGCCAGGCCCGTTCGCTCGGCGAGCGCCGGGAACGTCAGCGCCTCCGTGCCGCCCTGGGACAGCAGGGACCGTGCCGCGTCCAGGAGGGCGGCTCGCTGCATCGACCGGTGCTCGGCCACGGAGGCCGCTCGAATCCTTGGCACGTCCACCACTGTACGGACGGACCACCGCCGGCGGGAGCAACTCCCGTCCCGCGCGCCGGTCACAGCTCCCCCGCCGGGGCGCGCCGGCCTACCCGGCCGGCGGCCGGGTCAGCGGCCGAAGCCGGCCAGCTTGGCCCTCAGCTGCAGCACCGACTTCGTGTGGATCTGGCTCACCCGGCTCTCGGTCACCCCGAGCACATTGCCGATCTCGGCGAGCGTGAGGCCCTCGTAGTAGTAGAGCGTGACGACGGTCTTCTCCCGCTCGGGCAGCGTGTTGATGGCGCGCGCCAGGAACCGTCGCAGCTCCCGGTCCTCCGCCACCTCGACCGGGTTGTCCGCGGCGGTGTCCTCCAGGGTGTCCATCAGGCTCAGCCGGTCGCCGCCCTCGCCCCCGGCGTGCAGCAGCTCCTCCAGGGCCACCACGTTCGCCAGCGACAGCTGGCTGAAGACGGCGTGGAGCTCCTCCACGCCGATCCCCATCTCCTGCGCCACCTCCGCCTCGGTCGGCGTCCGCCGCAGCCGCGCCTCCAGGGTCGCGTACGCCCGCTCCACGCTGCGCGCCTTCTGCCGCACCGACCGCGGGATCCAGTCCAGCGCCCGCAGTTCGTCGATCATCGCGCCACGAATACGGGTGATCGCGTACGTCTCGAACTTGATCTCCCGTTCGATGTCGAACTTCTCGATGGCGTCGATCAGCCCGAACACGCCCGATGACACGAAGTCCGCCTGCTCCACATTGGCTGGCAGTCCCACACTCACCCGACCCGCCACGTACTTCACCAGTGGTGAGTAGTGCAGGATGAGCTGCTCCCGCAACCGCTCGTCCCCCGTCTCCTTGTACGACCGCCACAACTCGTCGAGTGTCGAGGGAGCGGGCGGGCGCACGTTGCCGCCGTCACGGGCGGCTGGGGGAAGCGCCGCCCGGTCGGACCCGGAGGTGTGCTGGGGCATTCGTCGCCTTGTGCCGTTCTGCTGTGAACTGGGGATACCTGGGTGAGCTGTCGGTCTGATGTCGAGATGCCTGTCTGAGTCGGGATCCTCGTGAGCGTAGCGTGACTGCGGTGTCGCAGTGTGCGAAGAACGGTGCATCACCCCCGCGCGAACGGGCATCGCAGGCTTCCTGCAGAGATCAGGGTCGTCGCCCTGTGTGACCACTGAAGCGGTCAACTACGGGAATTGCCAAGGCCGTCGGGCATCGCCCGGACGGCCGATCACTCTGGGTCAGCATCCGCCGTGATCTTGTCGGCCCGCGCTCACCGCCTGGCGTGTCAACTTCCAGCCATCGTCGTGTCGTTCGACGAATCCAAGTGATCGGAGTTCGTACAGTCTCCCGACCGCGTCGTCGTCGCTCGTCCCGGCCCCGCGGGCGATCTCCCGCACCGCGGCCGCGCCGCGGGCCGGCAGCGCGGCGAGCACGCGGGCCGCGGCGGGGTGGAGGAGATCGCGCGGCAGGACGGGCCCCCGCCGGTCCGGGGCCAGCTCGCCCATCTCCCCGACCAGTTCGGCGACCTCCGCGGCGTCGGAGACCAGGACGGCCTCCCCCCTCAGCAGTTCGTGGACGCCGGCGGAGAGTCCGCTGGTGACCGGTCCGGGCACGCCCATCGTGTGCCGGCCCAGCCGCTGTGCCGCGCGTGCCGTGGCCAGCGCGCCGCTGCGGTAGGCCGCCTCGACGACCACGGTGCCGCGGGTGAGCGCCGCAATCACGCGGTTTCTGAGGATGAACCGGCTGGGCGTGGGGTGATCGCCGGGTGGCAGCTCGCCGAGGACCAGCCCCTGGTGCGCGATCCTGGTGATCAACTCGGTGTGCCCGCGCGGGTAGGGCCGGTCGACCCCGCAGGCCAGCACGGCGACGGTGGCGCCGCCGGCCGCGAGGGTGCCGCGGTGGGCTGCCCCGTCCACGCCGTAGGCACCGCCGGAGACGACCACCCAGCCGCGCTCCGCGAGCCCCGCGGCCAGGGTCGCCGCCGCATGCGCACCGTAGTCGGTGCAGGCCCGTGCGCCGACGACCGCGACCGACCGCAGGGCCCACAGGCGCAGGCTGGGCCGCCCGCGCACCCAGAGCCCGACGGGCCGGGCGTCCCCGAGGTCGTCGAGCTGGGCGGGCCACTCGAAGCCGCCGGGGCACACGAATCTCGCCCCCGCCTCCCGGGCCGCGGCCAGGTCCCGCTCCGGCTCGGCCCGGACGGCCCGCGCCCGCAGCCCCGCCCACCGCTCGTCCGACACCCCCGGCAGCCGCGGCCCGCCCTCCCGCAGCCGCAGCGCCACCTCCTCGGCCCCGTGCTCGCGCAGCCAGCGCCCCGCCACCTCGTCCCCGGGCTCGATGACCCGGGTGAGGAGGACGCGGGCGCGGTGTGCTCCGTCCGGGGCGCCGTCCCCGCTCATGCCGGCGCCCCGAGGGCCATCGGTACGCCCCGCGGCACCCCGGTGCGCAGATGCAGCGCGCGGGCGACATCCGTCGCGTCCGGCCGGTCGTGGCCCACGAGATCCGCGACGGTCCAGGCCACGCGCAGCACGCGATCCAGTCCCCGGGCCGTCAGCACGCCCCGCTCCAGATGGCGCTCGGCCTCGTCCATGGCGCCGCTCGCGGCACACCAGCGGCTGCGCAGCTCCCGTCCGGGCACGTCGCTGTTGGTCCGCCACGGCGTGCCCGCGAGGCGTGCCGCCGCCCTCTCCCTGGCTGCCCGGACCCGGTCGGCGACCGTCCGGGTGGACTCGCCCCTGGCGCCGCTCCAGGTGAGTTCCGCGCGGGTGACCGGGTCCACCTCGACGCGCAGGTCGACCCGGTCCAGGAGCGGGCCGGACAGCCGGGCCTGGTAGCGGCGGATCGCCGCGGGCGGGCACTCGCACACCGTGTCGCGCCGCGAGAAGCGTCCGCAGGGACAGGGGTTGGCCGCGAGCACCATCAGGAACCTCGCCGGGAACCGCACGACGCCCGCGCTGCGGGCGATCACGACGTGCCCTGCCTCCAGGGGCTGCCGCAGCGCGTCGAGGGCCCGGCTGCTGAACTCGGGCGTCTCGTCCAGGAAGAGCACGCCCCGGTGGGACAACGACACGGCGCCGGGCCGGGCGACACCGGGGCCACCGCCGACGAGGGCCTGCATGGTGGCGGAGTGGTGCGGGGCGCAGTAGGGGGCGACGTCGATCAGGGGCTTGCCCGGGGGCAGCAGGCCCGCCACCGAGTGCACCGCTGTGACCTCCAGCGATTCCGTTCTGCCGAGCCGGGGCAGGATGGCGGGGAGCCGCTCCGCGAGCATTGTCTTGCCCGCGCCGGGCGGCCCTTCCAGGAAGATGTGGTGGCCGCCCGCCGCGGCCACCTCCACCGCCGTACGGGCCGGGATCTGGCCCACGACGTCGGCCAGGTCGTGGTCGTGCGGTGCGGCGCCCGCGCAGTGCATCCCCGTGGCGGCGCCGGTGCCCGGCACGCGCAGACCGGCCAGGAGCGGATCGGGGCGGCCCTGCTCGTCCGGGGCCTCCTCGGGCACGGGTTCGTCCGCGAGGACCGCGATCAGCTGGCGCAGGCTGCGGACGCCCAGCACGGACACGCCGGGCACCAGCGATGCCTCGGCGGCGGCGCACTCCGGCACGACCACCTGCTCGTACCCCGCGTCCGCCGCCGCCAGGACCGCCGGCAGAATGCCCCGGACTGGCCGAACCCGGCCGTCCAGGCCCAGCTCGCCGATCATCACGATGTCGGCGAGCACCCGGGGGTCGATCCGCTCCGAGGCGCCGAGCACCGCGCACGCCACGGCGAGGTCGAACCCGCTGCCGGCCTTCGGTACGGAGGCCGGGCTGAGCCCGACCGTGAGCTTCTTCTGCGGCCATTCGCCGCCCGAGTTGACGACCGCCGCCCGCACTCGGTCCCGGCTCTCCGTCAGGCTCTTGTCGGGCAGGCCGACCAGGGTGAACGCCGCCACGCCCGGTTCGAGGTCGGCCTGGACCTCGACCACGACGCCCTCGACACCGACCAGTGCCACGGAGCACGTACGCGCGAAGCCCATCAGGCCACCCCCCGCACATGCTCGACCACGGCGGCACCGCGCTCGGGCAGGACGACCCCGACCACGTCGATGCGCACCCCGCCCGGTGGCGCCCCGCCGTGCGCCTGGATCCAGCGCTCGGCGAGATCGCGCAGCCGCCGGGCCTTGCCCGGGGTGACGGCGGCCATCGGGTGCTCGAAGCAGCCGCGCCTGCGGGTCTTGACCT
This sequence comes from Streptomyces caeni, assembly GCF_042678285.1. Classification (NCBI taxonomy): domain Bacteria; kingdom Bacillati; phylum Actinomycetota; class Actinomycetes; order Kitasatosporales; family Streptomycetaceae; genus Streptomyces; species Streptomyces caeni. The sequence goes on along the minus strand of NZ_JBHUDX010000022.1, from coordinate 62,748 downwards.
CACAGACGACCAGGACGTCACCGTCCCTGGCCACGATGTCGATCTCGCCGCTTCTGCCGCAGCGCCAGTTGCGCTCCAGGAGCGTCATCCCCGCGCCGGCCAGCCGACGGGAGGCCAGTTCCTCCCCGTACCTGCCGAGTGCACTGCGTGCCAAGTGTGTGGTCATGTCGGCACCACCTCCGGCGCCAACCGTCACGCATCCTGCCCCAAGAAGTGGATCTTGGTGGACAACTCAGCGGTTGTGGACAACTCCGTCACCCGCTCCGGTAGCCCTCACCCGCCCGGCAGCTCCAGATCGGTCTTGTTCAGCTCCTCGATGTTCACGTCCTTGAATGTGAGTACCCGGACCTGCTTCACGAAACGAGCGGGCCGGTACATGTCCCACACCCAGGCATCGGCCATGGACACCTCGAAGAACACCTCGCCCTGGACCGAGTGCACCTGCATCTCGTAGTCGTTGGTGAGGTAGAAGCGCCGTTCGGTCTCGATCACGTATTTGAACAGACCGACGACATCGCGGTACTCCCGGTAGAGCTTCAGCTCCATCTCGGTCTCGTACTTCTCGAGGTCCTCGGCGCTCATGGCATGTTCCCCTTCAGCCGTGCGATCCCACCATTGTGCGCCAGTCCCGTGGGCCTCTAGACGATTTCGGTGTCGAGGACCTCGGGCCTGGCCGGGGGACCATCGTCGAGCAGCGTGCGCAGCAGCTCGGCGAGTCTCGTCGGGTACACCGTCTCATGTGCCTCGGCGAGTTCCCGCCACGTCCACCACCGTGCTCCGACGACACTGCGTTTTTCCAGGTCGGTCAGGCCCAGCGCGGCCGTGGCCGTCTGGGCCGTTCGGGCCAGGTAGTACCACTCGTCCTGGTCCCAGCGGCGGCCCGCGAACGGGAACGAGCACACGCGCTGCCACAGCACCGGGCCCAGTTCGATCTCGGTGATGCCGGTCTCCTCGGCCAGTTCCCGCAGCGCGGCCTGCTCGCGCGTCTCGTCGCCCTCCACACCGCCGCCGGGCGTGAACCACCAGTCGTCGGCCGGATCGTCGGGCTCGTGCCCGTGCAGCAGCAGGATGCGGTCGTGCGGGTCGAGCAGCACCACCCGCGCCACCCTGCGCAGCCCGGTCTCCGGGACGGAGGGCGCCGGGACGTCAGCGGGCACCGGCCGGCTCCATCCGAGCCCCGCCGCGCCCGCGGCTCGCGCGCTTCGCGACCGGGCCGTACGCCGCGCCCGCCATCACCAGCACCGCGCCCGCCACGATCGCGCCGACGACCAGCCGAAGGGGGCCCGGAGACGAGATGGGGCCCAGCGTCTCGAAGCCGGTCGGACGGGCCAGCATGCCGTTCATGGGCCAGACCACGGCATCCACGCGGGCGTCCACCGCGCTGCGCGGCACCGTTCCGCTGAACGCCTCCGTGAGGTGCGCGGTGGAGTCGAGGGAGCCGCTGCGCTCGTCGCCGAGCAGGAACAGGCGCCCCTTGGGGACCGTGACCGTGGGGATCTTCTTGGACTCCGCGACCTGCCCCTTGGCCAGGTACGACTCCTTGATCTGCTTGCCGTTGACGGTCAGCCTGCCGTCGGTGCAGCACCCGACGGTGTCGCCGCCGACCGCGACGACCCGCTTGACCATCGGCAGGTTGCCCCAGCTCTTCTGCCGGAAGACGACGACGTCGCCGCGCTTGATGTCGGCGCCGTCGACGCGCTGGGCCAGCACCCGGTCACCGGCGACGATGGTGGGCGACATGGAGTCGGTCGGCACGGTGTACGGCTTGTAGACGACCGCGCCCCAGGCGAACCCGCCGAGGAAGAGCACACAGCCGAGGGCCACGGCGAGCCCCGACAGCGCGCTGCCGAGCCGTCCGCGGCCCTCTTGCGTACGACCAGTCCCGCTCATCCCGTGCTCCCAGGTCGGAGGATCGACCCCGCAGCCCGCTGCCGGGTCGCGGAAGATCGGCGATCTGGGACGGCACCCTACCCGGCGGTACGGCTGCCAGAAACCCTCGGGTTTCCGGCGGTAAGCGGCGCGGTGAGGCGGCGCCTGCGCCACAGCACCAGCGGCACCGCGCCCGTCAGACCGAGCGCCCCGGGGGCCATCGCGCCGAGGCCCTGGTCGAAGGTGTCCGGGACCGGCAGCGTGTCCCAGCGGGTGGGCGGCCAGGCGATGACGATCGCGCGGCCCACGACGTTGCCCACGGGGACGAAGCCCTGGTTGCTGTCCTGCTGGTGGTAGCGGGAGTCCAGCGAGTTCTGCCGGTGGTCGCCCATGACCCAGATTTTGCCCGCGGGAACGGTGACCTTGAACTGGCCGCCCTGCTCGTCGACGCTGCACGGCGTGTTGCCGGGGTACACATACGGCTCGTTCAGCGCCCTGCCGTTGACCGTCAGCGGGCCCGTACCCTTGCACTCGATGGTGTCGCCGGCGACGCCGATGACCCGCTTGATCAGGTCCTTCTCCTCGGCGGACGGCATCAGGCCGATCCAGCTCAGCGCCGTCTGGAGGGCGTTGGGATTGCTGGTGGGCTCGCCCGCCAGCCAGTTGTCCGGGTCGTGGAAGACGACGACCTCACCGCGCGAGGGCTGGGAGCCGAACCAGGGGGTCAGCTTGTCGACGAGGACACGGTCACCCACCTGGAGGGTGTTCTGCATCGAGTCGGAGGGGATGGAGAACGCCTGGACCAGGAACGTCTTGATCAGCAGCGCGAGCACCAGCGCGATACCGACGAGGAGGGGCAGTTCCTTCCAGAAGGAGCGTTGCTTCTTGGGCGTGCCGCCCTCGTCGCCGCTCTCCGGCGTGCCGTCGTCGGGGGAGTCACTCCCGGCGCCGACGTGTTCCCGCGCGGTCGGGGCAGCCGTCTCGTCGGGCCGCTCCGGCTCTTCGGGGCCATCGTGTCCGGACCGTGCGCCGACCGCCAAATCCCCCACATCCACTCCTCACTCCGTACCGCCGCCGGCGCCCCAGTCGACGCAGGCTCACCACTCCCATAACGAGCGGGAGTTCCGCAGGGCTCGGGAGGGGGACCAATCCGTATCGATCCGCTGAGGCCACCCTATGCGACGGGCCGAGTGCAGTGGTCGACCCGCTCGGCACCGACGCGTAAGTGTCAGGCTCCTTCAGGCGCGCCCAGTGTCCCAAGGGCCAGGCGATGACCACGGCGCGGCCGACGACCGAGCCCTCGGAGACGGTGCCGTCGAACTTCTCTGTGCGGTGGTAACGCGAGTCGGCCGAGTTGGCCCGGTGGTCTCCCATGACCCACAGCCGGCCCGGCGGAACGGTCACAGAGAACGCGAAGTCCGAAGGTTTGTTCCCCGGGTGAATGTACGGCTCGTTCAGCGGGATGCCGTTGACGGTGACGCGGCCCTGTGTGTCGCAGCACTTGACGGTGTCGCCGCCGACCGCGACGACCCGCTTGATGAGGTCCTTGTCGTTGTCCGACGGCAGCAGACCGATCCAGGTGAGCCCTTCCTTGATCTGCTTGACGACGACCGGGTCGTTCTTCTTCGTCGTCTTCTCGCCCGCCAGCCAGTCGCCGGGGTCCCGGAAGACGACGACGTCACCGCGCTGCGGCTTGGAGCCGAACCAGGGGGTCAGCTTGTCGACGAGGACGCGGTCGCCGATCTGGATGGTGTTCTCCATGGAGCCCGACGGGATGACGAACGCCTGCACGAGAAAGGTCTTCAGGACCAGCGCTATGAGAACGGCGACGCCGACGAGGAGCGGTATCTCCTTGACCGCGGAGCGCCTCCGCTTGCGCTTGACCTTGCGCTGGAGCTTGCGCCGCTCGGCACGGCTGCGCCCGGTGGGGCCGGAGCCGGTGGCGCGCCGCGCGCCGGTGGGCAGGAGGTTCTGCAGGGCGGTGTCGGCCGGGTCGCCACGCCGCTTGCCGCGGTTACCCATGGGCACCGTCCGCGGGGGGTACGCGTGCGTAGGCGCCGGGGCGGGTGAGGCGCGCCCAGCGGGAGGAGGGCCAGGCGACCCAGTCGGCCCTGCCGATCACGGCACCGACGGGGATCATGCCGCCGCCCGGTGAGCCCAGGTGGTCGCGCGAGTCACTGGAGGCCCCGCGGTGGTCGCCCAGCACGAAGAGCCTGCCGTCGGGCACGACGACGTCGAAGGGGACGTCGGACGGGCTGTCCCCGGGGTACAGAAACGACGACTCGTCGACCGACCGGCCGTTCACCTCGAGCTTCCCCTCCTTGTCGCAGCAGACCACGTGGTCTCCCCCCACACCGACCACGCGCTTGACGTAGTCCGCGTCACCGAAGTACCCCGTGCCGTCGAACACGATGGTGTCTCCCCGCCGCGGCTTCGATCCGAAACGGTACGCCAACTTATTTACGAGCAGGCGGTCCCCAACCCTCAATCCGGGCTCCATCGAACCGCTGGGGATGTCGAACGGCTGCACCACGAAGGTGGTCAGAACGAGGAAGGACAGCAGACCGGCCAGCGCGGTCAGGGTGATGCGCCCGCCGGGCAGCCGGTCGACGGCCCGGGACACCAACGCGAAACGCGACCGTCCCTCCGGGGCCGCCGCGTCCGAGGTCTTCTCGGGTTCAGCGGGGCCGGAGGAGCGGTCGCGCTCCACGTGCTGTGCTTCGGTGTCCATCGGGGGCAGATGCTATCCGGCCCGGCTGTGGACCCCGCGCGGGAGAGCTCAGCCCTCGCGCTTCTCCTTGATCTTCGCCGCCTTGCCGCGCAGCTCGCGCAGGTAGTACAGCTTGGCGCGGCGCACGTCGCCCCTGGTGACGAGCTCGATCTTCTCCACGATCGGGGTGTGCACCGGGAAGGTGCGCTCGACGCCGACGGAGAAGGAGACCTTGCGGACCGTGAAGGTCTCGCGCACGCCGGAGCCCTGGCGGCGGATCACCACACCCTTGAACTGCTGCACACGGGAGCGGTTGCCCTCGATGACGCGGACGTGCACGTTGACGGTGTCACCCGGGCGGAAGGCCGGGATGTCGCTGCGCAGTGATGCGGCGTCGACGGAGTCGAGCAGGTGAGACATGTCGTCTGCTTTCTTCACCGATGCCACAGGTCATCGGCGGTACGTAGTTTTTCGGTAAGAGTTCGCCGGCCGCGTCGGGGTGGACGTCGTGTCCCCCTGTGGCAGGGGCGTGCACCGGACCGCGGACAACAGCGGCCTATTCTTCCACGTCCCGGGTCCTGCGCCAAAATCGGCCATACGGCTCGCCGTCCGGGTCGGGGGCCCAACCGAGGACAAAGAGCGTTTCGCGGTCCTTCCTGTCGAAGGCCGTGGGCTCGCAGCGCTCGATCAGGTCGGGCCGGTGGGCCGTCGTGCGCTTGAGGGCCTCGTCCCGGCGCCAGCGGGCGATCCTGCCGTGGTGGCCGCTGAGGAGCACCTCCGGGATGTCCCGGCCACGCCAGGCCGGCGGCTTGGTGTAGACGGGCCCCTCCAGGAGGTTCGCCATCGCGCCGGGCGCGAAGGAGTCGTCGCGGTGGGACTCGACGTTGCCGAGGACCCCGGGCAGCAGCCGGGCCACCGCCTCGGTGACGACGAGGACGGCCGCCTCGCCGCCGGCGAGGACGTAGTCGCCGATGGAGACCTCGTACACGGGTATCCGCGTCGCGTACTCGTCGATGACGCGGCGGTCGATGCCCTCGTAGCGGGCGGGTGTGAAGACCAGCCACGGGCGCTCGGACAGTTCGACGGCGAGCTTCTGGGTGAAGGGGCGGCCGCTGGGCGTGGGAACGACCAGGGCGGGCGCCGAGGAACCGGTCTCGTAGCCGTCGGCCAGGATGTCGTCCAGGGCCTCACCCCAGGGTTCCGTCTTCATGACCATGCCCGGGCCGCCGCCGTACGGGGTGTCGTCGACCGTGTGGTGGCGGTCGTGCGTCCAGCGGCGCAGATCGTGCACGTGCACGTTCAGCTGTCCACGCGCGCGTGCCTTGCCGACCAGGGAGACGTTCAGCGGTTCCAGGTACTCGGGGAAGATCGTGACGACGTCGAGCCGCATCACGCCTCGTCCCTGGAGGACGCGATCTCGGCGCGGTCGTCGATCAGCCCGGGCGGCGGGTCGATCACCGCGCGCTGCTCCCGCAGATCGATGTCGGTGACGATCTCCTCGACGAACGGGACGAGGACCTCACTGCCGTCGGGGCGCTCCACCACGAACAGGTCCTGCGAGGGCAGGTGGGAGATCTCGGTGATCCGGCCGACCTGGGTGCCGTCCTTGGTGACGACGTCCAGGTCGATGAGCTGGTGGTCGTAGTACTCGTCCTCACCCTCGGGCAGTGCGTCCGGGTCGACCTCGGCGATCAGCAGGGTGTTGCGCAGCGCCTCGGCGGCGTTGCGGTCGCCCACCCCCTCGAACCGCAGCAGGAGGCGGCCGCTGTGCACCCGGCCCGTCTCGATGGTCAGCGGTCCGGCCGAGGCCGGGTCGGTGGCCAGGACCGCGCCGGGCGCGAGCCTCAGCTCCGGCTCGTCGGTACGTACTTCGACGGTGACCTCGCCCTTGACGCCGTGGGCGCGGCCGATCCGTGCGACTACCAGCTGCACTGTGCTTGCTCTCCTGTCCTGCCGGGTCCTGCGTCATGCGGCCCGGTGACGACGACGGGCCGGGGACGGCCCAGTGGCCCTCCCCGGCCCGAGCCGGTGCTGCGTTGCGTTCAGCGGACGTGGTCCACGTCGACGAGGTCGACGCGGACGCCGCGGCCTCCGATGGCGCCCACGACGGTGCGCAGAGCGCGTGCGGTGCGGCCGTTGCGGCCGATCACCTTGCCGAGGTCGTCGGGGTGCACCCGGACCTCGAGCACACGCCCGCGGCGCAGGGTGCGCGAGGACACCTGCACATCGTCAGGGTTGTCGACGATGCCCTTCACGAGGTGCTCGAGAGCCTCCTCGAGCATGCTCAGGCCTCGGACACGGAGGACTCGGCTGCGGCCTCGTCCTTCTTCTCAGCCTTCTTCTTCTGGGTGATCGCCTCACCCTTGCCCTCGTCGTCACCGCCGAGGGCCTCGAACGACGGCCGCGCGCCCTTGGCCTCGGGCTGCAGCAGCGGCGCCGGGGCGGGCTCGCCCTTGAACTTCTGCCAGTCGCCGGTCTTCTTCAGGATGGCGAGAACGGGCTCGGTCGGCTGGGCGCCGACGGAGAGCCAGTACGCCACGCGCTCGGCGTCGACCTCGATGACCGACGGGTGGTACGTCGGGTGGTACTTGCCGATCTCCTCGATCGCCCGGCCGTCACGGCGCGTGCGGGAGTCGGCGACGACGATGCGGTAGTGAGGCGAACGGATCTTGCCCAGACGCTTCAGCTTGATCTTGACTGCCACGGGAGTGGGTTCTCCTGGATTTGACGTGGTTGGGCACGGCGGAGCGGCCGCGTGGGGTTGCGGTACCCGAGTGCCCGATGGACGCGTCAGCCGGAGGAGAGAGGGGTCCTGTGCGGCTGTCGAGTACAGCGAGCCATTGTGCCATACCCCGGGGGTCGCCCTGAGCCGCGAGCGCACGCGGGCACGCCTGAGGGACACCCGGCGCCGGGCTCCCCGGGCGTGGGTCACGCCGCCCGGCGCTCGCAGGGTGTCTGCGGCCCGCGATGCGGCGGACCGAGTGCGGCTGCCACGAACAGCCGCTTCTCAGCCCGCCGCCGCCCCCACGGGCTCCGGCTCGGGAATGCGGAAGGGCTTTCCGCATCCGCCGCACACGATCGGCGCCTGGGCCAGGACCGACGGAACGACGCGGACGTTGCGGCCACAGTCGCAGACCGCCTTGACGCGGACGCCGCCGCCGGAGGAACCGTGACGGGCGGCCGGGCCCCGGAACGTACGGGCCGTGTCGTCGGCTGTCGCCGCCGAGTGGGCCTTCAGCGCGCGCTGGAGCCGCTCCATCGTCGGGCGGTAGCGCCGCTTCGCCTCGGGGCTGAGCGTGACCAGGGAGAAGCCGCTGCTCGGATGCGGCTCCTCGGGATGGTCCAGACCCAGCTCCTCGGCGATCGCGAGGAATCTGCGGTTGTGATAGCGGCCGGCTCGGGAGGTGTCGCGCACCCCTCGGGCGGCCGCGATGCCATGGACTGCCTCATGGAGCAGTCGCTCGAAGGAGAGTTCGTGTCCGCAGGCGGACGACGACTCCCCGATCAGGGACTCGGGCGCGGCAAGATCCGGCAGCTCGGGGTGGTGCCGCTGAATGTCGGCCCACGCCTGCGCCAGCTCTGCGGCGAGAACAGGTGGTGTCGTGCTCACGTAATGACAACGAGCCTGGGGGCCCGTGTGTTCCTATTCCGGGGCATCCCAAATAATTTGCACGTACCCGTCAGTTGCTCCTGATGCATCCCGAGGAGGGCGCGTGCGCTGATGTGTGGAGAAGCCGCGCAGCCCGTCCCAAGGTGGTGCGTAGCGATGCGTACGCCCACCGGCTCTCCCACATGGGGTGCCCATGATCCGCTGGTGCGCAAGAGGCGTTTCGGCCGCGCTCCTCGTACCTCAGTAAGCGCGCGCCACGACAGCGACGTTACCGGGTGCGTCATCGTTGTCAGGGACCGACCCGTCCTCGGCGACCAGACATCGTACGGTCACCCCTGCTCGGCCAGCCTGGCCTCGCCGTCTGCCCCGAGCAGAGCCCACGGAACACGCGCCCAGCCGCCGGCCCCGGCCGCCTCGACGGCCTCCTCGATCGTCGACACGTCCGCCGTACGGGACTCCCGGCGCTCGCGCGACTGCGCCAGGAGCAGCGCCTGGTCCTCTTCGAGGATCCCGGGGATCAGCCGGTCGAGCGATTCCAGCGCCACCGGCTCCTTGCCCCCCGGGATACGGCGGGCCAGCATCGCGGTGCCGCTTGCCAGGTCACGGGGGCCGATCTCGATGCGGACGGGCACTCCCTTGAGCTCCCAGTCGACCGCGCGGCGGCCGAACGGGGTGTCGGTGCGGTCGTCAACATGGACGCGGATCCCGGCCGCGGTCAGCCGGTCGCCGAGTTCGCGGACCGTGGCCAGAACCGCTTCGTCGCCCTTGACCGCGAGGACCACGGCCTGGACCGGCGCGAGCCGCGGCGGGACCCGCAACCCGTTGTCATCGCCATGGGACATGATCAGGCCACCCACCATGCGCGTGGACGAGCCCCAGGAGGTCTGCCAGACGAACTCCTGTCTTCCGTCCTTCGACAGGTACTGCGTGTGGAACGCCTTGGCGAAGTTCTGGCCGAGTTCATGGCTGGTGCCCATCTGGAGCGCCTTGCCGTCGCCCATCATCCCCTCCAGGGTGAGGGTGTTGACGGCACCGGCGAAGCGCTCGCTCGCCGTCTTGCGGCCGAGGACGACATCGATGCCGAGGACGTCGGCCATGAAGTCGGCGTACACCTTCTGATGGACGTGGGCGGCATAGTCCCTGGCCTCCTCGTAGGTGGCGTGGGCGGTGTGCCCCTCCTGCCACAGGAACTCGGTCGTCCGCAGGAACAGGCGGGGGCGCATCTCCCAGCGCACCACGTTCGCCCACTGGTTGATCAGCAGCGGCAGGTCGCGGTAGCTCTGCACCCACTTGGAGAAGTACTCGTTGATGATCGTCTCGGAGGTGGGGCGGACGACGACCGGCTCCTCCAGGTCCTTGCCGCCGCCGTGGGTGACGACCGCGAGCTCGGGGGCGAAGCCCTCGACGTGCTCGGCCTCCTTGGCCAGGTACGACTGCGGGATGAACAGCGGGAAGTACGCGTTGGAGGCGCCCGCCTCCTTGATGCGGGCGTCCATCTCCCGCTGCATCCGCTCCCACAGCCCGTACCCGTACGGTCGGATGACCATGGTGCCGCGCACCGGCCCGTTGTCGGCCAGTTCGGCCTTGTTGATCAGGTCCTGGTACCAGCGCGGGAAGTCGTCCGCCCGGGGTGTGAGAACGGGTGCCTTGGCCATGGCGCGATCGTACGGGGACGCCTGCCCACGGCGTGCGCCAATTGTCACCCGGGGTGGGCAGGGGGCGCACGGACGGCTCACACGGAGTGCTCCGCACCCCCTGGACGCCACGGCGGGCGCGCAGTTTCCTGGCATACGGGCGTCATGGGAGGGGAGCGCGAGCGGACGTCACGGGGCCATGGGACCGGACACGGCGGCACGCCTTTGAGGATGGGGGCGCATTCGATGACACCTACGCTCGCGGGGCACCGCCTCCCCCCTGCGGAACCCGCTCCCGGCGCGGACCGGTGCGCACGTGCGCGAGACTGGGCCGAGATCCAGGAGCGGATGCTCGTACCGCTCTACGAGGCGGTCTACGAGCGGCTCGACGTGGGATCCGGGACGCGGCTGCTCGGGCTCGGCTGCGGTACCGGACTCGCCCTGCTCCTGGCCGCCTTGCGCGGTGCCGCGGTCACCGGAGTCGATGGCGGCGCCCCCGAGCGGCTGGCCCTCGCCCACGAGCGGCTGCTGCCCGCGGCGCCGGCGCCGCGGGCACGCGCGCGTGCCGTCGCCCGGATCGTCCACGGCGCTCCCCGGGACGCGGCACCGGCCGCCGGGGAGGCGGCCTACACCCTGCTGACCTCCTTCGAACCGATCGGGTGCACGGTCGGCGACCGCGAGGGTCTGCGGGCCCTGCTGGCCGAGGCCACGCCTCTGGCCGAGCACGGAGCGCCCGTGGTGCTCGCCGCATGGGATCCGCCGGAACGGTGCAGCACCTCGTCCGTGCTCCGCGCCGTCAGCCGGCTGGCCGACCCCGAGCACGGCCGGGGCGGTTGGCGTCCGGCCCGGCGCGACGACCTGGAGGAGGCCGCGCAGCGCTGCGGGCTCAGCCCGGACGGGTCGGGGCGGGTCGCCTGCCCCTTCGGGTACGCGGACATGGACAGCGCGGTACGGGGGATGCTGTCGACGGGACTGTTCGACGCGGCGATCGCCGCGACGGACCGGGAACAGGTCGGCAAGGAGCTGACGGAGTCGCTGCACCCGCACCGGCGGGCCGATGGAACGGTGTGGATGCCCAATGTCTTCCGGTACCTGATCGCGCGGGCCCCCTGACGGTCCGGTCGCGGGCGGGGAGGCACACGTGGGGCGCCCCTGCGGAGAGAGGCGCCCCACGCCGTGGCCGACAAACCGTCGTGGGCGTCAGCCCATGAACTTCTTGAACTCGTCCGGCAGCTCGAACTCCTGCCCGCTCTGCTGGGGCAGTCCGAAGGCGCCCCCGCTCTGGGCCGCGGCGGCGCGGCGCGCGGCGGCCTCCTGCTCCTGCTGCTTGCGCTTCATCGGGTTGCCGGAGCGCTGCTTGCCCTTGGACTTCTTGGGCTGCTTCTTGGCGCGGCCGGGACCGCCGCCCATGCCCGGGATCCCCGGCATGCCGGGCATGCCGCCGCCCTGGGCCATGCGGGACATCATCTTGCGCGCCTCGAAGAACCGCTCCACCAGGTTCTTGACCGCGCTGACCTCGACGCCGGACCCCTTGGCGATACGGGCACGGCGTGAGCCGTTGATGATCGTCGGGTCCTGGCGTTCGGTCGGGGTCATCGACTTGATGATCGCGGCCGTGCGGTCGACGTCCCGCTCGTCGAGGTTGTTGATCTGGTCCTTGATCTGCCCCATGCCCGGGAGCATGCCGAGCAGCTTGGAGATCGAGCCCATCTTCCTGACCTGCTCCATCTGGGCCAGGAAGTCATCGAGGGTGAAGTCCTGGCCCTTCTTGGAGGCCAGCTTGGAGGCCATCTTCTCGGCCTCGGCCTGGCTGAAGGTCTTCTCCGCCTGCTCGATCAGGGTGAGCAGGTCACCCATGTCGAGGATGCGGGAGGCCATCCGGTCCGGGTGGAAGGCGTCGAAGTCGTCGAGCTTCTCGCCGTTCGACGCGAACATGATCGGTTTGCCGGTGATCTGGCGGATCGACAGGGCGGCGCCACCGCGGGCGTCACCGTCGAGCTTGGAGAGGACCACGCCGTCGAAGCCGACGCCGTCACGGAACGCCTCCGCCGTGTTGACGGCGTCCTGACCGATCATGGCGTCGACGACGAACAGGATCTCGTCGGGGCCGATCGCGTCCCGGATGTCCGCGGCCTGCTGCATCATCTCCTGGTCGATGCCGAGACGGCCGGCGGTGTCCACGATCACGATGTCGTGGACCTTCGTCCTCGCGAAGTCGATGGAGTCCTTGGCGACCTTGACCGGGTCGCCCACGCCGTTGCCCGGCTCCGGAGCGTAGACCGCCACGCCGGCGCGCTCGGCGACGACGCTCAGCTGGTTGACCGCGTTGGGGCGCTGGAGGTCGGCGGCGACCAGCAGCGGCGAGTGGCCCTGTTCCTTGAGCCACCTTCCGAGCTTGCCCGCGAGGGTGGTCTTACCGGCGCCCTGCAGACCCGCGAGCATGATCACGGTCGGGGGCTGCTTGGCGAAGCGGAGACGGCGGGTCTCACCGCCGAGGATGGTGACAAGCTCGTCGTTGACGATCTTGAGGACCTGCTGGCTGGGGTTGAGAGCCTTCGAGACCTCGGTGCCGAGGCACCTCTCCTTCACGTTCTTGATGAAGGAGCGGACCACGGGCAGGGCCACATCGGCTTCGAGGAGCGCGATGCGGATCTCGCGCGCCGTGGCGTCGATGTCCGCTTCGCTCAGCCGGCCCTTCCCGCGGAGGTTTTTGAAAGTCAGGCTAAGTCGGTCGGAGAGGGTATCGAACACGGCGGCGTCGGTCCTCGGGGTCGGAGTCGTCTTGGGCTGCCCTCCAGGGTATCCGGCCCGGCAAGCGAATCGTTCCCGCCCGTCGTCTTCCAGCGGGCGGGAACGATTCGCCGTGCCGGTGGAGACCGCATCGAGTGAACGCACCGCGTGTCGGCAATGTCACGCCCGCAGCGTCTCCTCCAGCATCCGCGCCACCGAAACCGCCTCCTCCCCCGGCAGCGACGCGCCCGTGCCCGTCGTCACATAGAACGCATCGACGGCGTTCGCACCCAACGTGCTGACGTGAGCGCTGCGCACCCGTACGCCCGACTTCTCCAGCGCCCGCCCGATCCGGAACAGCAGCCCCGGCGCGTCCTGGGCCCGCACCTCGATCACCGTGGCGTGCCGCGAGGCGGCCGGCGCGACCGTCACACGCGGCGGGGGCGGCACCACGCCCCGGCGCCTGGGGTAGGCCGCGTCGCGCTCCGCCAGGCGCCCCGCGATGTCCAGGGAGCCGTCCAGGGCCCGTACGAGGTCGGCGCGCAGCCGCGCGGCCTGCGGCAGGGAACCGTACTCCGCCGCCACCCGCCAGTCGAGCAGCAGGACCGAGCCGTCGTGGACACCGTCCGGGAGGTCCAGGGTCCGCAGTTCCGCCGTGCGGACGGTGAGGCGGTGCATGGCCAGGACGCCGGCGACCGCGGGCAGCACGCCGGGCTGGTCCGGTACGGCGATGAGCAGTTCCACGCCGAGGGGTTCCGGTTCGCCGGAGGGCTCCTCGGACGGCGGCTCGGTCTGGGCGCGCAGCGCCAGGACCGGGCCGCCCGTGCGGATGGCCTCGATGGCGAGCCGTTCCTGCTCGGCGGTGGGGGAGGCGGCCTCCGGGTCGGCGGGCTCGTCGCCGGCGAGCACCGCCGAGACCCGCTTGACGAGGTCCGCCACCAGCGCGCCCCGCCAGGACGACCAGGCCGCGGGCCCGGTGGCCAGCGCGTCCGCCTCGGTCAGGGCGTGCAGCAGCTCCAGCGTGCTCGGCGAGCCGACCGTCTCGGCGACCGAGCGCACGGTGGCCGGGTCCTCCAGGTCGCGCCGGGTCGCCGTCTCGACGAGCAGCAGGTGGTGGCGTACGAGGGTGGCCAGGACGGCGGCCTCGTCGCGGTCGAAGCCGATGCGGCCCGCCACGTCCCGCGCGATGATCTCGCCCGCGACGGAGTGGTCGCCGGGCCAGCCCTTGCCGATGTCGTGCAGGAGCGCGGCGACCAGGAGGAGGTCGGGGCGGCCGACGCGGCGGGTCAGTTCCGAGGCGCGTACGGCGGTCTCGATCAGATGCCGGTCGACGGTCCAGATGTGCACCGCGTTGCGCTGCGGGCGGCAGCGCACGCGCTCCCAGTCGGGCAGCAGGCGGGTGATCAGCCCCTCGGCCTCCAGTGCCTCCCACACCTCCACGGTCGGGCGGCCGGAGCCCAGCAGGGTCACGAGCTGTTCGCGCGCCTCGGCGGGCCAGGGCGTGGGCAGGGGACGCGCGCCGGCCGCCATGCGCCGTACGGCGTGCAGGGAGAGGGGAAGGCCGGCCTGGGCGGCGGCCGCGGCGGCGCGCAAGGGGAGCACGGGGTCGCGCTCCGGGCGTGCGGCGCGGGCGAGCACCACCTCGCCGTCCTGTTCCACCACGCCCTCCGCCAGCGGGGACCGCTCCGCGACCGCCTTGCCGCCGCCCAGGATGGTGCGCAGCCGCGGTCGCGCGGCGCGCGACCGCAGCACGCGCCCGACCTCGCGCCAGGTGACATCACTGGCGTACGCGATCACGCGCGCTGCCTCGTACACCTCGCGCAGCAGTGTGTCGGCGTCCAGCAGCCCGAGCTCGGCTGCGACCTGGTCCTGCTCCTGCAGGGCCAGCCGGTCGGTGGCCCGCCCGGTGGTCAGATGCAGCGCGTCCCGTACGTCCAGGAGCCTGCGCCGGGCGTCCGCCAGTCCTTCGCGCGGGGCGTCGGCGAGCCAGGAGGCGGCGACCGCACGCAGGGCCGTGGCGTCGCGCAGCCCGCCCCGCGCCTCCTTGAGGTCCGGCTCCAGCAGGTACTGCAGTTCGCCCTGCCGCTCGGCCCGTTCGGCGCACAGGTCCCGCAGTTCGGGGAGGCGTTTCGGCGCCTGGTTGCGCCAGTCGGCCAGGACGGTCGTGCGGAGGGCCGCGGTCATCCCGAGGTCACCGGCCAGATGCCGGGCGTCCAGCAGGCCGAGCTGCACCTTCAGGTCCTCGCCGGCCGTCTTGCGGGCCTCCGCCGGGGTGCGGACGGAGTGGTCGAGGGCGAGACCGAGGTCCCAGACGGGGTACCAGAGGCGGTCGGCGAGGGCGGCGACCGCCCTGGGGTCGCTGCCGTCGTGCAGCAGGAGCAGATCGAGGTCGCTGCGCGGGGACAGCTCGCCGCGGCCGTACCCGCCGACCGCGACCAGACAGACGCCGTGCAGTCCCTCGGCACCCGCGGTGAACAGGTCCGCGAGCCAGCCGTCCGTCAGTTCCGCGAGGGCCGCGCGGCGCGGCGGCCCGGACCGCGCCCCCTCCTGGAGGAGGCGCAGCCGGGCCGCCGCGTAGCCGCTGGGTCCCGAGTCCTCTGCTTCCGTACGTGCGTGCGTACTCGTCACCCGGCGACTCCTTGTTCCTTGTGGTGCCCTACAGCGCGTCGGGGCCGCGCTCACCGGTCCGGACCCGGACGACCGTCTCGACCGGGAGGGACCAGACCTTGCCGTCTCCGATCTTGCCGGTACGGGCCGCCTTGACGATGACGTCGATGAGCTGTTCGGCGTCGTCGTCCTCGGCCAGCACCTCGATGCGGATCTTGGGGACGAGGTCCACGGTGTACTCGGCGCCGCGGTAGACCTCGGTGTGTCCCCTCTGCCGACCGTAACCGCTCGCCTCGGTGACCGTCAGTCCGTGTACCCCGAAGGCCTGGAGGGCCTCCTTGATCTCGTCGAGCCGGTGGGGCTTCACAACGGCGGTGATGAGCTTCATGCGTCCACCTTCTTGGTCTCCGTGGCGGCCAGGGCCGACGCGGCGCTTCCGACGACGCCGCCGCCCACGCCGCTGAAGTCGTATGCGGTCTCGGCGTGCTCGGCCTGGTCGATACCGGAGACCTCCTCGTCCTCCGAGACCCGCATCCCGATCGTCTTGTCGAGGATGAAGGCGAGGATCGCGGAGGCGACCAGCGAGTAGGCGAGGACCGCGAAGACACCGGCGCACTGCTTCCAGAACTGGTCCATGCCGCCGCCGTAGAAGAGGCCCTTGACATCGGACTGGCCCTTGCCGCTGGCGAAGAAGCCGATCAGCAGCGAGCCGACCACACCGCCGACCATGTGGACACCGACGACGTCGAGGGAGTCGTCGTAGCCGAACTTGTACTTCAGGCCGACGGCCATGGCGCACAGGACACCGGCGATGGCGCCGACGGCGATCGCGCCGAGCGGGGAGACCGCGCCGCCGGACGGGGTGATGGCGACCAGGCCGGCGACGGCACCGGACGCGGCGCCCAGCGTGGTGAACGCGCCGTGGCGGATCTTCTCGTAGGCGAGCCAGGCGAGCATGGCGGCCGCGGTGGCGATCTGCGTGTTGACGAACATCAGCGAGCCGACGCCGTCGTCGTTGCCGAGCCACGATCCGGCGTTGAAGCCGAACCAGCCGAACCACAGGAGACCGGCGCCGAGCATGACCAGCGGGAGGCTGTGCGGACGCATCGGGTCCTTCTTGAAGCCGACGCGCTTGCCGATGACGAGGATCACGCCGAGCGCCGCCGCACCCGCGTTGATGTGGACCGCCGTACCGCCGGCGAAGTCGATCACACCCAGCTCGAAGGCCCAGCCGCCGGCGCCCCAGACCCAGTGGGCGACCGGGAAGTACACGACCGTGACCCACAGCACCAGGAAGAGCGACCAGGCCGTGAACTTCACCCGGTCGGCCAGCGCGCCGCTTATCAGGGCGGGCGTGATGATGGCGAACATCAGCTGGAAGACGGCGAAGACGAAGACCGGGATGGTGTAGCCGTCCCAGAGGTCCGTCGTCCCGATGCCGCCGAAGCCCACGAAGTCGGAGGTCCACCCGACGATCGAACCCTTGTCGGTGCCGAAGGCCATGGAGAAGCCGTAGAGCACCCACAGGATGGTGACGATGCCCAGGCTGATGAAGCTCATCATCAGCATGTTCAGGGTGCTCTTGACGCGGACCATGCCTCCGTAGAAGAAGGCCAGGCCCGGGGTCATGAGCATCACCAGGGCGGAACAGATCAGCATGAAGCCTGTGTTGGCGGACGACAACTTGGGTGCGTCCGCCGCAAGCATGATGGCTGGTGCCATCGGCATCTCCTCGTCGGTTGGTACGGCCCCGTGCGGGCGAAGCCTGAGCGGTCCGGTGTCATGAGGGGTGGGCCGGTTATGCGCCATGAGATTGGCGCAGCGCGGTTTCGGTCGACCGCCCTCGATGTTTCGCCGCAGTGACGAAGGCGCCGGGCGTGTTACGCATTGATGAACTGCCGGATGGCGGCCGCGCCGATCGTTATCGTGACGCAACCTCTCATGAACGGCATGGCCAAATGCCCCCGATGGATCACCCGCGATGTCCGGCCGCACCCCCGGCGCCGGCGCTCCGCGGGGCGCGGCAGACGGATCCGGCCGCGGCGGCCATCCGATGACCTGGCATGGGGGAGCCGAGTCGGGCAGTTCGGGACGGCCGCCGCGGCCGGGGTCGTTGGGGCCCTTGGGGTCCGGCGGGCGGGGGAGGGGTCAGACCGCCTCGGCGGTCTCCGGCAGCCGGGCGGCGAGGTGATCGCTCAATTCGACGATCTGGGAAAGATCACCGAAATCGCGTACGGCCGTGTCGACGGTTTTTCGAATACGAGTGTTGACGCGCTCGGAGCGCACTTTTCCGGCGATGTCCATGGCCTTCTTGGCCACCACCGCGCTCTGCTCGGGTTCGCGCTGGAGAAGGTGCACGGTGGCCATGCCGATGAGGTTGAGGGCGTACGACCGCTGGTGCTCGGCGTCCGCCTCGAAGAGGTCGACGGCCTTCTGCATCAGGGGCTCGGCCAGGCAGGCGTAGGTGGGGCTGCGGCCCGCCACATAGGCGAGGTCGCGGTAGGAGTGGGAGTTCTCCGCGTACAGCTCGGCCTCGGAGAAGAAACGGATCCAGTCGGGCTCGGGCTCCTCGAACTCCAGCGCGTCGGCGAAGGTGTCCTCGGCCATCCGGACGGCACGCTTGCACTTGCCGGGCTGGCCCATGTTGGCGTAGGCGCGCGCCTCCATCGCATACAGCATCGCCTGGGTGCGCGGGCTCGCGCAGTCCCGGCTGCCGTACTGGGCGAGGTGGATGAGTTCCAGGGCGTCCTCGGGCCGGCCGAGGTGGATCATCTGGCGGCTCATGCTGGAAAGGATGTACGACCCCAGCTGTTTGTCCCCCGCTTCCTTGGCGGCGTGCAGCGCGAGGACGAAGTACTTCTGCGCGGTGGGCTGCAGCCCGACGTCGTAGCTCATCCAGCCGGCCAGCTCGGCAAGCTCGGCGGCGACCTTGAAGAGGCGCCTGGCGGTGGCCTCGGGCTGGGACTCCTGGAGGAGGTCGGTGACCTCGTGCAGCTGGCCGACGACCGCCTTGCGGCGCAGTCCGCCGCCGCACTGCGCGTCCCACTGCCGGAACATCACGATGGTGGTCTCGAGGAGGTCCAGCTCGGGCTTGGAGAGCCGGCCGCGGGCACGCCCGGACGACACGGGCCGCGCATCGTCGCCCGGGGCCGCGGGGGCCGGCACCAGCCAGCGCTGCAGGGGCTCGATGAGGGACGGGCCCGCGGACAGGACCAGCGAGGTCCCGAGGAAGCCGCGCCGCGCCAGCATCAGGTCGCTGCGCGAGAACTCGCTGATCAGCGCCACCGTCTGCGGGCCCGTCCAGGGCAGGTCGATGCCGGACACGGAGGGTGACTGGTGGGCGGTGCGCAGCCCGAGGTCCTCGACCGCCACCACGCACCCGAAGCGCTCCGAGAACAGCTCCGACAGGATCCGCGGGATCGGCTCGCGCGGGTTCTCCCCGTCGAGCCAGCGGCGCACGCGGGAGGTGTCCGTGGAGATGTGGTTGGCCCCCAACTGGCGTGCCCTGCGGTTCACTTGACGTGCCAGCTCGCCCTTCGACCAGCCGCTGCGCACAAACCAGGAGCCGAGAAGCTCGTTGGGGCGCTTGTCAGCGTTCGCACCACTCTCGCCGTTGCCGCCCACTGGAACGCCCCCATCCCTGAAACCACTTGTGCGCTTGCCTGCGCCAAGCACTACCAGCTTGCCGGTGGATACGGTCCCGCGTCCGGCACTTCTCACCCGCCGGACGGGAACCCGACTTGCCTCCGGCATACCTACGCGTGCACGCGTCCCCAGGAACCGTGCACTCAATGTAGTCTCACGATCACCCGCCCAACCATGGCGGTTCAAGAATCGCCACCATTCGCCACCCCTTCGAATGAACCCACACGCGCCTCCGCACGATTCACTTGACACATGCCGGACGGAAGCGGGTGGAGCGGTGCACTCACCGGCGCGCGCCACCGGCCGCACCACCCCGGGCACAACGGGGCACTGCCCGAACCCCGCGGAACGACCGACGGGAAGGAAACACAGAGTCACTCTCCGCTTCCACCCCGTAACCACCGGCTCGCTGGAACCGTTGGAGGGGGCATGGGCTTCACGATCGGCGGCACGCGGGGGATCCGCGAGATCCGGCCCGGCGCTCGACGCCGGGGCCGCTCGCCGGAGTGCACCGCCGTGGCCGAGTACACGGGCCTGTGGGGCTGGGACGTGGTGCCCGGCGCACGGGCGGCCGCGGGAGTGTGCTCGTGCGGCAGGGCGGACTGCGTCGCACCCGGCGCTCATCCGCTGGACTTCGCTCCCGTGGTGCGCGCCGGAACCACCCTCGATGAAGCGGCCGAGACCTGGGCGGAGGTGCCGGGCGCCACGGTCATGCTGCCGGTCGGCCGCGGCTTCGACGTGATCGAGGTCGCCGAGGCGGCGGGACGGCGCGCACTGGTCCGGCTGGAGCGCATGGGCGTCCCCCTCGGCCCGGTGACGGCGACCCCGGACCGCCGCGCCCACTTCTTCGTCGCCCCGGGGTCCGCGGCGCAGCTCCCCGAGCTGCTGTACCGCATGGCGTGGGACGACGCGGCCCTCGACCTGCACGCCCTGGGCCCCGGCGCCTGCATCACGGCCCCGCCCTCGGACCGCGGCGGCCTCGGCCCGGTCCGCTGGCTGCGCTCCCCCGACCTCGACTCGGCGACGAACCCGCCGGCCGCCCGTCTGCTGATCGGCACGCTGGCGTACGCGGCCCACCGCTCACGGGTGTGAGGGCGGCGACGGCTAAGGGCCCCTCCCATCCGCTGGACCGGATGGCGGGGCCCTTCTCCGGGTACGCCGCCCGCGACGCCGTGCGCCCCGGGCGTGCCGTCAGTCTCCGATAAGCGCATCCACGAACGCTTCCGGCTCGAAGGGAGCCAGGTCGTCGGCGCCCTCGCCGAGACCCACAAGCTTCACCGGCACGCCCAGCTCACGCTGGACCGCCACGACGATGCCGCCCTTGGCGGTGCCGTCCAGCTTCGTCAGCACGATGCCGGTGATGTCCACGACCTCGGCGAAGACACGGGCCTGGACGAGACCGTTCTGCCCGGTCGTGGCGTCGAGCACGAGCAGCACCTCGTCCAGCGGGGCGTGCTTCTCCACGACGCGCTTGACCTTGCCCAGCTCGTCCATGAGACCGGTCTTGGTGTGCAGACGGCCCGCGGTGTCGATGAGCACGACGTCGTAGCCCATCTCCTTGCCTTCCTTGACCGCGTCGAAGGCGACGGAGGCGGGGTCGCCGCCCTCCGGCCCCCGCACGGTGTAGGCGCCGACCCGCTCGCCCCAGGTCTGCAGCTGGTCGGCGGCGGCGGCACGGAAGGTGTCGGCGGCGCCCAGCACGACGGTGCGGCCGTCGGCCACCAGGACCCGGGCGAGCTTGCCGGTGGTGGTGGTCTTGCCGGTGCCGTTCACGCCGACGACCATCACGATGCCGGGCTTGCGTGCCTCGGGCTCCGTGCGCAGGGTGCGGTCCATGCCGGTGCCGACCAGGGTGAGCAGTTCCTCGCGCAGCAGTCCGCGCAGCTCCGCGGGCGTCCGGGTGCCGAGCACCTTCACGCGCTCACGCAGCCGCTCCACCAGTTCCTGGGTGGGCTGCACACCGACATCGGCGGTGAGCAGCGTGTCCTCGACCTCCTCCCAGGTCTCGTCGTCGAGGTGCTCGCGGGACAGGAGTGTGAGCAGTCCCTTGCCGAGTGCGTTCTGCGAGCGCGACAGCCGGGCGCGCAGGCGGACCAGCCGGCCGGCGGTGGGCTCGGGGATCTCGATCGGGGGCGCTTCGACGACGGGCGGCTCCTCGACGGCGACGGGAGCCGAGCCCTCCGGCAGGCCCACCTCCTCGATCGTCCGGCGCTCCTCGTCGCGCGGCGCCTCGGCCTCCTCGCCGACATGCGGCTCGGCGGGAGGGGCGGTGATGTCGGGCGGCGTGGGGGGTGCCGGGGGCAGCGGCTTCTTCCGGCGGCTGCCGACCAGGAGCCCGCCGAGCACGCCGAGCACGACCACGGCGATGACTACAGCAAGGATGACGGTTTCCATAACGGGTCCAGTATGCGCGACCGGGCACCGGGCCGTTCGGCGGCGGCTCCGGGGCGCGCAACCCCTGGTTGTCTGATGACCCGTCAGCTAACGTCGCCCTGCAGACCCGCCCGGCGACGGTGAAAGGGGCTCCCCATGCCCGTGACGGTCGTACGTTTCAACCTCGTCGAGCCCGGCGCCACACCCGCCTCGCTCGGCGCCCGCTACCGGACCGCGGTGGAGATGGCGGCCTACGCCGACGACCGCGGGATCACCACCGTGCAGACGGAGGAGCACCACGGGGTGGCGAACAACTGGCTGCCGTCGCCGTTCGCCTTCGCCGGGGCGGTCTTCGGCGCGACGCAGGGAAGTACCGCGACGCACGGCGCCTCGTCGAGCGGTGGTGGCCGGGAGACGGGCGGGCGGATCGTGGTGACCGTCTCTGCGGCCATCGGCCCGCTGCACGACCCGCTGCGGCTGGCCGAGGACATCGCCGTGCTGGATCTGCTCAGCGGCGGCCGGCTGGTCACGGTCGCGGGCATCGGCTACCGGCCCGAGGAGTACGCGCACTTCGGCGTCGACTGGAGCCGGCGCGGCAGGCTCCAGGACGAGCTCCTGGAGACCCTGCTCATGGCGTGGACCGGCGAGGAGTTCCGCTACCGCGGCCGTACCGTGCGCGTCACCCCGCGCCCCTGCACCCGGCCGCACCCGCTGCTGCTGGTCGGCGGCTCCTCGAAGGCGGCGGCCCGCCGGGCCGCCCGCCTCGGCCTGCCCTTCTTCCCGAGTGCGCACCTGCCGGAGCTGGAGGCGTACTACAAGGAACGGCTCGCCGAGTACGGCACCGAGGGCTGGACGATGATGCCCCCGGCCGAGACCTCGCTGCTGCACGTCGCCGAGGACCCGGACCGGGCGTGGGCGCACTACGGCGAGCACTTCCTGCACGAGGCGCGCACCTACGCGTCCTGGCAGCCGGACGGCATCCGGTCCGCTGTGAGGTCGGCGGCCACGACGGTGGACGAACTGCGCACGGAGGGCGTCTACCGGATCCTGACGCCCGACGACTGCGCGGCCCTGGGCCTGGACGACTATGTGCTGCACCCGCTGGCCGGCGGGATGCCGCTCGACGAGGGCTGGCGCAGCCTGCACCTGTTCGCCGAGCGGGTGCTGCCCCGGCTCGACGGCTGATCCTCCCGGGCCCCGGGCTGTCGGTGTCCGTCAGGGCAGGTGCGACGGCCCGGCGCCTGCGGCCGACGCGGTCTACGAAGACCATCGCGATCACCGTGCCGACGATGCCGAAGATGATCCGGTACCCACTGATGTCGATATCGAGGCAGCGAACGATTGAAGTGCTCTCCCGGCTTCAGCTTCAGCCGGTGAGATCCCCACCTACCTTGCGGCGGCGGGCTCGCGCCGCGTACCAGCCGGGCTCGGTGCCCGGACCGCCGCTGCTCTTGCGCACGCTCCGCACTCTCGTGATCACCATGCCACGCGGCCCATGCCGCCACAGCCGGAATCCGAATCCCGGTACCCCGGACACCACGCCACATACAACCGCATGCATCCGTCCACGCTTGACGCGAAGTGCGGGCGCGAGCATTCTCCATGGTTCACTTCTTGAACTTGACGCGATCGTCTGAATCTGGCACGGCGTCAGCGCAGCCGCTGGGAGATCACCTTCGACACCCCGTCGCCCTGCATGGAGACGCCGTAGAGCGCGTCGGCGACCTCCATCGTGCGCTTCTGGTGCGTGATCACGATCAGCTGCGAGGATTCCTGCAGTTCCTGCATGATGCGGATCAGCCGCTGCAGGTTGGTGTCGTCGAGGGCCGCCTCCACCTCGTCCATGACGTAGAACGGGCTGGGCCGCGCCTTGAAGATCGACACGAGCAACGCGACGGCGGTCAGCGACCGTTCCCCGCCGGACAACAGGGAAAGCCGCTTGACCTTCTTGCCCGGCGGACGCGCCTCGACGTCGACGCCCGTGGTGAGCATGTTGTCCGGGTCGGTCAGCACGAGCCGCCCCTCGCCCCCGGGGAACAACCGGCTGAAGACACCCTCGAACTCCCGGGCCGTGTCCCGGTACGCCTCGGTGAAGACCTGCTCGACGCGCTCGTCGACCTCCTTCACCACCTGAAGCAGGTCGGCACGGGTCTTCTTCAGGTCCTCCAGCTGCTCGCTGAGGAACTTGTGGCGTTCCTCCAGCGCCGCGAACTCCTCCAGGGCGAGCGGGTTGACCTTGCCGAGCTGCTGGTAGGCCCGCTCGGCGGCCTTGAGCCGCTTCTCCTGCTCGGCGCGCACGAACGGCCGGGGCCGGTTGCGCGGATGCTGCGGGTCCTCGGGCGGTTCCTCGCCCTCGGCCGGCGGCGAGGGCGGCACGAGCTGGTCGGGGCCGTATTCGGCGATCAGGCCCGCCGGCTCGACGCCGAGTTCCTCCAGTGCCCTGGTCTCCAGCTGCTCGATGCGCAGCCGCTTCTCGGCGCCGAGCACCTCGCCGCGGTGGACGGAGTCGGTGAGCTTGTCGAGTTCGGCCTTGAGGTCGCGGCCCTCGGCGCGGGCCGCGGCGAGTTCCTCCTCGCGGCGGGCCTTGGCGCCCTCGGCGGCGACGCGCTCCGCCTCCGCCCTGCTCAGCGACGCCTCGACATGGGCGAGGAGCTGCCGGGCACCGGAGGCGACGGCCTGAGCCACGGCGGCCTCGTGCCGCAGCCGGGCCCGCAGCCGCTCGGCACGCGCGCGTGCCTCCCGTTCGGCACGGGCGGCCCGGTCGAGGGAGTCGGCGCGGCCGGCCAGGCCCTTGACCCGCTCCTCGTGCGTACGGACCTGGAGCCGGGCCTCCATCTCGGTCTGCCGTGCGTTGGCCCCGTCCGCCGCCAGCCGGTCGCGCACGGAGGTGTCGGGCTCCTCCTCGACGGGCATCTCCTCGGCGACGGCCAGCCGCTCGACGAGTTCCTCGACCTCCTGCCGGGCCTTCTCCAGAGCCTCCTGGGCGCGGGCCGCGGCCGCGGCGGAGCGCTCGGCCTCCCCGGCGGCGCCCCGGGCCTGCCCGGCCAGCCGGCCCAGCTGCTGCGCGACCGCGGACTTCTCGCGTTCGGCCGCCCGCCGCCGTTCCCCCAGTTCCTCGACGATCGCGGCGCACTCGGTGCGGCGCTCGGCCGCCCGCCGTTGCGTCTCGGCCAGCTCCTCGCACCGCACGGCCAGTTCGTCCAGCTCGGCGGCGGCCTCGTCGACGGACGCCTGTACTTCGAGCAGGCTCGGCGCCCCGGCGGACCCGCCGTACGCGAGGTGTGCCCCCAGGAGGTCGCCCTCGGCGGTGACGGCCGTGAGATCGGGTCGCGCGTAGACGAGTTCCTCGGCGTCCTCCAGGGTGCCGACCACGACGATGCCCCGCAGCAGCCGCCGCAGGGCGGGCATCAGCTCGGCGGGGCCGCGGACGAGGTCGGCGGCGTACGGGCCACCCACCATGGGCGGCTGCTCCACCGCGTCGTCGGGGGCGCCGCCCAGCAGCAGTGCGGCCCGCCCCGCGTCCTGCTTGCGCAGCAGGCGGATGGCATCGGCCGCCGCGGCCGGGGTGGCGACCGCGACGTCGTCCGCCGCCGCGCCAAGGGCCGCCGCGAGGGGGACCTCGTAGCCCAAAGTCACGGACAGCAGCTCGGCCGCCGGGCCCAGGAGCCCGGAGAGACGGTCCGTCGCCTCCATGAGGGCGCCCGTGCCGTCCTTGCGGCGCAGTCCCAGGGCGAGAGCCTCGTGGCGGGCCGCGAGCGCCGCGCGCTTGCGCTCGGCGGCGGTGACCGTCTCGCGTGCGGCCGACAGGCCCGCCTCCGCCGCGGCGAGCGCCTGCTTGGCGGTCTCGTGCTGCTCGGCCAGGTCGGCATCCCCCGCGTCCAGGCCGTCGACCTCCGCCTTGAGCGCCTCGTACTCCTCCTGGGCGGCGACGGCGCGCTGCTGCGCCTCGTCGCGGGCGGCGGCCAGGCGGTCGATCTCGGCCTGGGCGGAGCCGGCGCGGGAACGGGCCGCGCCCACCTGTCCGTTCAGCCGGGCCAGGCCCTCACGGCGGTCGGCGAGGGCGCGGGCCGCGTCCTTCAGGCGCCGCTCCTCGACGGCCAGTTCGCGCTCCAGGTCGGCCCGGTGCGCGACGGTGTCCTCCAGGGCGCGCTCGGCGGCCTCCAGGGCGGCCTCCAGCTCGGCCTCCTGCTCGCGGATGCGCTCGGCCTCGCGTTCCATGTCCTCGGGGTCGCGCCCGCGCCGTTCCTCCGGGGGTGCGGAGGTGGCGCTCTTCACGCGCGCGTCGGCCAGCGAGATCGTGCCGCGCACCCGCTCCGCGAGCTGCGACAGCTCGTACCAGGTCTGCTGGGCCCGCTGCAGACGCGGCGTCAGCCGCCGTACCTCGTCCTCCAGGAGGGCCTCGCGCTGCACTGCCTTCTTCAGCTCGGCCTCGGCCGCCTCCTTGCGCTCCTTGAGTGCGGCCTCGTCCGCGACCTCGGCCCGGAGTGCCTCCCGCAGGCGTACGAGGTCGTCGGCGAGCAGCCGCAGCCGGGCGTCCCTGAGGTCGGCCTGGATCACGGCCGCCCGGCGCGCGACCGCCGCCTGCCGGCCCAGCGGCTTCAGCTGGCGGCGCAGTTCGTCGGTCAGGTCCTGGACGCGGGCGAGGTTCGCCTGCATGGCGTCCAGCTTCCGCAGCGCCTTCTCCTTGCGCTTGCGGTGCTTGAGCACGCCCGCGGCCTCTTCGATGAAGGCGCGGCGGCCCGTGGGGTCGGCGTGCAGGACGGAGTCGAGCTGGCCCTGGCCAACGATCACGTGCATCTCGCGGCCGATGCCGGAGTCGGAGAGCAGCTCCTGGATGTCCAGCAGGCGGCAGGTGTCGCCGTTGATCTGGTACTCGCTGCCGCCGTTGCGGAACATGATCCGCGTGATGGTGACCTCGGCGTACTCGATCGGGAGGGCCCCGTCGCTGTTGTCGATGGTCAGGGACACCTCGGCGCGGCCGAGCGGCGGGCGCCCGGTGGTGCCGGCGAAGATGACGTCCTCCATCTTGCCGCCGCGCAGCGACTTGGCCCCCTGCTCACCCATGACCCAGCTGAGCGCGTCCACCACGTTGGACTTGCCCGAGCCGTTCGGCCCCACGACGCACGTGATCCCCGGTTCGAACCGGAGCGTGGTCGCCGAGGCGAACGACTTGAACCCGCGGAGGGTCAGGGCCTTGAGGTGCACGCCGCCGGACTCTACCTTCCGCCCGTATCTCACACTATGAACCCCGGCAACCCCGCGGTTTCACGTATGAACATGCAGGGCACACCATCCGTTAAGGAGACTGGAAGGGTGCGCGGGGGCAAGAAAGAAGGGACGCCGAGGCGTCCCTTGCATATCTGACAACTGAGCGGTTGATACGGGCGGCCCGTCCACTGCCTGTGCTGTCGTGGAGCGATGCAGTGATCAGGTGAGCGCAGGCTCCGCCTGGTGTGCGTCGATGCTCTCCATGATCCTGTCGTGAGAAGCGGCAGCCGTCAGCGCGTCGTTCTCCGCCTGGATCCGTACGAGCTCGGACTCGAGCTCCTGGACGCGCTGCTGGAGCCGTCGCATCTCGGCGAGGAGTCGCGGGTCGGAGCCGCCGACGTAACCGAGAAGCGCCTTTGCCATGATGGATGGTCCTCCACACTGAGTGACCGACCGATGCGGTGTGGGTCGTGAGGGATTCGCACCCGCGGTGCTTGGCACTCTTGAGTTGTGCTGCCGTTCTGCCATGCCAAACAGCTAAGGTGCGCGGGGCTTTCAGCGTCTCACCAAAAAGTTTGACGGTCAACACGATCACACCCTGCGTTGGCGGGTGGCCCGGGGCGGGCGGCCCTCTGCGGGCGGCACTGCGGCTCCTGCGGACCCCGGAGGGCGTGGAGATCATCCTGTCCCGCGGAGCCTGCCACGACAAGCCGTTCTTGGCAACCACCAGGCCGTTTTCACTTCGGGCGGGCACTCCTGGCACACCGGTCCGCTTCCGCGCCGCGCCCTGCGGCCCGGTGCTCACCGCACCGCGAAGCCGTCGTAGCCGCCGCGGGGCGTGTCCCAAATCTCAGTGACTCCGTCCACGCGCCCGGGTGTGTCGTCGCTCCGCAACCACTCCAGCAGACCCTCGCACCCCCGGCGGGGGCCCTCAGCGACCACCTGGACGCGTCCGTCGTCCAGATTGAGGGCGAAGCCGCTCAGGCCGCCGATCTGCAGCGCCTTGGCCCGCGTGAACCAGCGGAAACCCACACCTTGGACACGCCCGCGCACCCATGCGATGAGCCGTGCATCGTCATTCATGGCTGCACGCTAACCGGACAATGTCGCACCGGGCACTTCCTCCCCGGGCGCCATGCTGTACCGTCCCGACCCATAAATCTCATGTGAAACTCACTCGATCGAGTGAGCCGCGCTGACCGCAAGACGAGGAAGGCCAGGAGATTGGGACGCCACCGACGCTCCGCCGCCGGACACGCCGCCACCGGCCGCCCCACCAGGGTCACCCAGAAGCACGAGATCCCTCCGGAGGGTTACGGCCCGGAGAACCTCTACGGCTTCGCCGCGGTACTGGAGGCCGAGCGGCGCGCGACCCGCTCGCGCCGCAGGAAGAAGGCCGCGACGCCGGTACGCACGGGCCTGCTGGGCGTCTCCGCCGCCGTCGCGCTCGGCACCGTGGCCGTGGCCACCGGAGTGCTGCCCGGCGGCAAGCAGTTCACGGTGAGCGGCAGCGCCGGCGACGCGGAGGCCGGCGGGAGCGCCCCATCGGGGTTCGCGACCCAGCAGGGCGGCACGAGCGGCTCCGCGGACGACCGCGACTCCACGTCCACGAGCCGCGACGCCCACCGCTCGACCGCCCCGGTCACCACGCCCTCGACGCCGGCGTCCCCGACGACGCCGAGCGAGGAACCGTCCGCGACGGCGACGAAACCGGCGACGACCGCACCGCCGGCCGCCAAGCCCACCGAGAAGCCGAAGCCGGTCACCCCTCCGGCGAAGGTGTCCGTCGAGGCCGCGACCGAGGCCGAGGTGATCAAGCTCGTCAACCAGGAGCGGGCCAAGGTGGGCTGCAGCCCGGTGACCCAGAACGGTGATCTGAGGAAGCTGGCGGAGGCGTTCAGCCTGGACATGGCCGTGCGGAACTTCTTCGACCACACCGATCCCAGTGGCCAGGACCCCTGGGACCGCGCGGCCGCGTTCGGCATCACCAGTCTGGGCGGCGAGAACATAGCCCGCGGCCAGGCGACCGCCCAGGACGTGATGGACGCCTGGATGAACAGCCCCGGGCACCGGGCGAACATACTGAACTGCGACTTCAAGACACTGGGCGTGGGGGTGCACTTCGGGACCGGCGGGCCCTGGTGGACACAGGACTTCGGCTACTGAGGCATGCGTGCGCCCGCGCGCCCCGGCCGGTGGTGGACGGTCGCCGTGCCCGCCTTGCGCTGACGGATGGACGGCGCAGCCCAGGGGGAGCGCTGCGCTCGCATACGCTTGTGTCATGACCACCGCGCAGGAGCAGGGCCTCCCGTACGACGTGTTCTCCAGGGCGTGTCCGTCGCGCGGCACGCTGGAGCACGTCACGGGCCGCTGGGGGGCGCTCACCCTCGGGGCGCTGCACGAGGGCTCGTTCCGGTTCAACGAGCTGCGCCGCCGCGTCGACGGCGTGAGCGAGAAGATGCTGTCCCAGACCCTGCAGGCGCTGGAGCGCGACGGTCTCGTGCACCGCGAGGCACAGCCGACGAACCCTCCGCGCGTGGACTACGAACTCACCCCGCTGGGCCGCGAGGTCGCCGAGCGGCTGCTGGCCCTCATCCACTGTGTGGAGAGGCGCATGGACGACGTCCTCTCGGCGCGCCGCGGCTACGACGAGGCACGCGCGGCCCGCACGCCCCTCACGGGCTGACGCGCGGTGCCCGCTGGCACCTGGGGCAGAAATAGCTGGAGCGGTTCATCCAGGAGCGGCGGCGGATGGGCGCGGCACAGCGCCGGCAGGGCAGTCCCTCACGGCCGTAGGCGTTCAGCGACCGGTCGAAGTAGCCCGACTCCCCGTTGACGTTGACGTAGAGGCTGTCGAAGCTGGTGCCGCCGACGGCGAGCGCGTCGCTCATCACCTCGCGTATCCGGCCGAGGAGTTCGGAGGTGCGCGGACGGGTGAGGCGAGCGGTCGGGCGCTCGTAGTGGATCCGGGCACGCCACAGCGCCTCGTCCGCGTAGATGTTGCCGACGCCGCTGATCAACGACTGGTCGAGCAGGGCGCGTTTGATGGTCGTGCGCTTGCGGCGCAGCGCCTGGTGGAACGCCTCGTCGTCGAAGAGCGGGTCGAGGGGGTCGCGGGCGATGTGTGCGATGACGTCGGGCAGCCCGTCGGCGGTGGTGTCGTGCAGCGAGAGACCGCCGAAGGTGCGCTGGTCGACGAAGCGGAGTTCGGTTCCCGGGCCGTCCTGGAACCGGATGCGGACACGCAGGTGCTTCTCGTCGGGGGCGTCGTGCGGCCGGACCAGGAACTGGCCGCTCATGCCGAGATGGGCCACGATCGCCGTGCCGGAGGTCTCGACCGGGATCCAGAGGTACTTCCCGCGCCGGCTCGGGGTGCCGAGGCGCCGCCCCGTCAGCCGGTGTGCGAAGTCCTCGCCGCCCGCGGTGTGCCGGCGCACGGCGCGCGCGTGCAGCACCTCGACGTCGGCCACGGTCCGGTGGGCGACCCAGCGCTCCAGGCCACGCCGCACGACTTCGACCTCGGGCAGTTCGGGCACAGGGCTCCTTCGCAGGGGTGATCCGGGGACGGCGTACCCCGCCGCGGCGCGTTCGCCGGGCGGGGTCCGTAAGGAGTGTCAGGCCGTGGCCGTGCCGCTCGCCGGGGCCACGGTCGCGCCGCTGCCCTCGCCGGGGGAACCGTCTGCCGCGGCCGCCGCCTTCACACGCTCGTCCGCGGCGGCGTGGATGGAGCGCCAGGCGGCCTCCGCGGCCTGCTGCTCCGCCTCCTTCTTGCTGCGGCCGGTGCCGGTGCCGTACGAGACGCCTCCGACGCGGGCGGCAGCAGTAAAGGTCTTCTCGTGGTCCGGGCCGGCCTCCGTGACCAGGTACTCGGGCACGCCGAGCCCCTCGGTCGCGGTCAGCTCCTGGAGACTGGTCTTCCAGTCCAGGCCGGCCCCGAGATTCGAGGACTTCTCGATCAGCGGGTCGAACAGGCGGTGCACCAGCTCCGCCGCCGAGTCCAGACCCTGGTCGAGGTAGACCGCGCCGATCACCGCTTCGAGGGTGTCGGCGAGGATGGACGCCTTGTCCCGGCCGCCCGTGCCCTCCTCGCCCCGGCCGAGCCGGATGAAGGAGCCGAGGTCGAGCCCCCGGCCCACCTCCGCCAGCGCACGAGAGTTGACCACCGCGGCCCGCAGCTTGGCCAGCTGGCCCTCGGGCAGGTCGGGGTGGGTGCGGTACAGCGTGTCGGTGACGACGAGGCCCAGCACGGAGTCCCCGAGGAACTCCAGCCGCTCGTTCGTCGGCAGACCGCCGTTCTCGTACGCGTACGAACGGTGGGTCAGCGCACGCACCAGAAGGGCGGACTCGACCTTGTAGCCGAGCCGCCCTTCCAGAAGCGTGTGGGACGAGGCCGAGTTGTCCGCCGGACCACCCCCGCTGCGGCGGGGACCGTTCTTGGCGTCAGACATCAGACCTCTCACCAGCCGTTCAGACCTCGAGGACCTGGCGCTTGTTGTAGGTGCCGCACGAGGGGCACGCGATGTGCTGCAGCTTGGGCTCGTGGCAGCGCTCGCACGCAACCAGGGTGGGGACCGCAGCCTTCCACTGCGACCGGCGGTGGCGCGTGTTGCTGCGCGACATCTTCCGCTTCGGAACAGCCACGGCTACTTCTCCTGCTTCTCGTCGACGCCCGCTTCGGCGCCGCTCATCTCGTCCTTATCGCCGGCTTCGAGTGAAGCGGCGAGTCCCTGCAGTGCCGCCCAACGGATGTCGACGGCGTCATGGTGGTGGTCCGGGTCGTCCGCGAGCCGCGCTCCGCACTCGGAGCACAGGCCCGGGCAGTCGTCCCGGCACACCGGCTGCATCGGCAGTGCGAGCACCACCGCATCGCGCAGCACGGGTTCGAGGTCGAACAGGCCGTCCTCGAGGAAGAGCCTGTCCTCGTCGTCCTCGGCGTCGTCGCCGGGTTCCGTGATGACACGGCCCCGGTCGTCGGCGTCAGGGTACGAGAACATCTCCTGGAAGTCCGCGTCGAGCTCCAGCTCCAGCGGCTCCAGACACCTTACGCACTCCCCCTCGGCCGTGGCACGGGCGGTGCCCGTGACGAGCACCCCCTCCATGACCGACTCGAGCCGGAGCTCCACTTCGACCGGGGCGCCTTCCGGCACTCCGACCACCCCGTGGATCCCGAAGTCCTTCGGGGCGTCGACCGTGCGGGTCAGGCGCTGCAGCGCACCAGGACGCCGACCCAGCTCGTGCGTGTCGAACACGAGGGGGTTGCGGTGGTCGAGGCGGGCGTTCAGGGCCGTTCCTGCTTTCGGTCTTCGGGGCTCATGGGGAGGTGCGGCCCGGCACCGGGGATCCCGGTGCACCCATGGGGTACGGGCAGCGTCGATCGCGGATGCCGGCGAAATCGGCGTCGGGGCATGCGCGACCGAAGAGCCAGGATACTGGACCTTTCGCCGTGCGCCCAATCCGGTGCGCCGGACGCCCCGGGCCGGGGGTCCGGGGCGCTCAGTGACCGCCGCGTCCCTGTTCGTACGCCCGCAACTGCTCGGCGCTGATCATGCTGGTGTCGAAGAGGCTGGTCTCGTCGAGGGCGTTGCCCTGGTCATAGCCCTGCCGGCCCCGCGCCTGGTCGTACGTGTCCTGCCGGTCGTACGTGTCCTGCTGGTCGTACGTGTCCTGCTGGTCGTACGTGTCCTGCTGGTCGTACCCCTGCGCCTGCGGGTAGGCGGCATACGGATCGGCCTGCTGGACGGGGGCCCCTCCCGCCGGAGCGTAGTCGGGAGTGGAGTACGCGTCCTGCTGGGCGTACGTCTGCTGGTAGCCGTACGGGTCGGCCTGCTGCTGGTAGCCGTACGGGTCCTGCTGCTGGGCGTAGGCGGGCCGGCTCTGCTGGGCCGGGATCACGGGGGCCTGGGCCGGCGGCGCCGGGGTCCGGTCCGGGGTGTCGGAGAGCGCCGCGAGATCGGCGAGGTAGTCGGCGTCGCTGGCGTGCCGCACGGTCGAGGTGTCGTCGGCGAGGGCACCGAGGTCGTCGGTGGCGATCCGGCCGTGCAGCTTCTGGCGGCCCTTGCCGACGGCCTCCAGGGTCTTGGCGAGGACGGCCTCGAAGGCACCGAGCTTGGCGTCCACGTACGCGTCGGCGTCGCGGCGCAGGGTCTCGGGGTCGTGGCTGCGCTCGGGGGCGTCCTCGTCCTCGTAGCCGTGCTCGTCGAGGCCGGGGCCGGTGCCGAGGAGCTTCTCTCGGCCCCGGCCGACCGAGCCGAGGGTCTTGGTGAGGACGACCTCGAAGTTGGCGAGCTTGGAGTCGACGTAGTCGTCGGCCTCCGCGCGGACCTCCTCGGCCTCCTGGCGGGCCTCGGCGAGGATGCGGTCGGCCTCGTTCTGGGAGCGGCGGGCGACCTCCGTGTCGGAGATCAGGGAGCCGCGCTCGGCGTGCGCGTGCTCGATGATCCGCTCGGCCTCCTGGCGGGCCCGCTCGACCATCTGCTCGCGGTCGCCGATCAGCTCCTGGGCCCGGGCCAGAGAGTCGGGCAGCGCCGCGCGCACCTCTTCGAGCATCGAGAGCAGCTCGGCGCGGTTGACCACGCACGAGGCCGACATGGGCATGGACCGGGCGCTGGAGACCATCGCGACGATCTCGTCGAGCTTCTTCTGCACGTCCACCGTGTGCTCGCCACTCTCTACAGCTGTGTTGGAGACGGACGGATCGACTGTACGACCACTCCCGCCCCACCCGACACCGGATGACGGTCTGTCAGATCCGAGGGGGGTGCCCCGCGGAGGAGCTCAGTCCTGCCTGAGCCGCCTGGTGAGCGCCTCCAGGACGACCGGCGGCACCAGATGGGAGACGTCCCCGCCCCAGGCCGCGACCTCCTTGACGAGCGAGGAGGACAGGAAACTGTAGGTGGGGTTGGTGGGGACGAAGAGGGTCTCCACACCGGACAGGCCGTTGTTCATCTGGGCCATCTGCAGCTCGTAGTCGAAGTCGCTGACGGCGCGCAGCCCCTTGACGATGGCGGGGATGTCGCGCTGCTTGCAGAAGTCGACCAGGAGACCGTGGAACGCCTCCACCTGGACGTTCCCGAACTCGGCGGTGACCTGGCGGATGAGATCGATCCGCTCGTCGATCTCCAGCAGGCCCTTCTTGGACTTGTTGATCATCACCGCCACGTACACCTCGTCGTACAGCTTCGAAGCACGGGCGATGATGTCGAGGTGTCCATTGGTGATCGGGTCGAACGACCCGGGGCATACGGCGCGGCGCACTTGTGATCCCTCGCTCTCCGGTCCGGTCATCGTGCGTCTTCGCACGTAGAGGCGGCGCGACCGTACCAAAAGGTTCCTTCGCCGTAGCGACGGGCCCGGATCGCGTCGAAGCCGTCCGGCCACCGGAATTCTCCGCCTCTGGTGCTGCGCTCCACGGTGACGAGGGCATCGGCCGCGAGCCAGCCTCCCGTGCGGAGTGTGAGCAGAATCTCGCGAAGATCGTCGTCGGAGACGGCGTACGGCGGGTCCAGGAAGACGAGGTCGTACGGCCGCTGCGGCGCCGGCGCGCGGATGATCTGTTCCGCCCTGCCCGCTCTCACCTCGGCGCCGGGCAGGCCCAGTGCCCTGACGTTCTCGCGGACGGTGCGGGCGGCCCGGGCGTCGGCCTCGACGAGCAGGGTGTGGCCGGCGCCGCGGGAGAGCGCCTCCAGGCCGACCGCGCCCGAGCCGGCGTACAGGTCGAGCACGCGCTCGCCGTCCAGGGGCCCGCCGAGGAGGGACTGCCAGGTGGAGAAGAGGCCCTCGCGCGCCCGGTCGGAGGTGGGACGGGTGCCGTTCCCCGGCGGTACGGCCAGGCGGCGTCCGCCGGCCCGGCCGGCGATCACGCGGGTCATCTCTGCGGTCCTTGTCGGTGTGCGGGGGCGGTGACTTCTCCAGTGTCTCAGCCGTGCGCGGCCGCCCGCCCGCCCGGACGGGCCGGGATCAGCCCTTGTCCAGGTAGCGCTCCCGCTCCTCGTCCAGGAGCGCCTCCAAAGCCGTGCGCAGGCCGGGCAGCTGCCGCAGGTCCGGGTCGCCGGCGACCACCGCGGCGGCCTCCCGGCGTGCCTCGGCGATGATCTCCTCGTCGTCGATGACGGCGAGCATGCGCAGCGAGGAGCGGGCACCGGACTGAGCCTGCCCGAGGACGTCGCCCTCGCGGCGCTCCTCCAGGTCGAGACGGGAGAGCTCGAAGCCGTCGAGGGTGGAGGCCACGGCGTCCAGCCGCCGGCGGGCCGCACTCGCCCCGGACATCTCGGTGACCAGGAGGCAGAGCCCGGGCGCCGAGCCCCGGCCGACGCGGCCGCGCAGCTGGTGCAGCTGCGAGACGCCGAAGCGGTCGGCGTCCATGATGACCATGGCCGTGGCGTTCGGGACGTTCACGCCGACCTCGATGACCGTCGTCGCGACCAGGACGTCCGTGTCACCGGCGGCGAAGCGGCGCATCACCGCGTCCTTGTCGTCGGGCGGCATGCGCCCGTGCAGCACCTCGACCCGCAGCCCCCGCAGGGGGCCCGTGGCGAGCTGGTCGGCCACGTCGAGCACGGCGAGCGGGGGCCGCTTCTCCGCCTCGTCCTCGGGCTGCTTCCCGGCCTGCTCGGGGGCGCCGGGTTCGTCGATGTCGTCGCCGATGCGGGGGCAGACGACATACGCCTGGTGACCGCCGGCGACCTCCTCGCGCACACGCTCCCAGGCGCGTGCCAGGAAGTGCGGCTTGTCGGCGGCCGGCACCACATGGCTGGCGATCGGCGAGCGCCCGGCCGGGAGCTGGTCGAGGACGGAGGTCTCCAGGTCGCCGAAGACGGTCATGGCGACGGTCCGCGGAATGGGCGTGGCGGTCATCACCAGCAGATGGGGCGGCTGCTTCCCCTTGCCGCGCAGCGCGTCCCGCTGCTCCACCCCGAACCGGTGCTGCTCGTCCACCACGACGAGGCCGAGGTCGTGGAACTGCACCTTGTCCTCGATCAGCGCGTGCGTGCCGATCACGATCCCGGCCTCCGCGGTGACGAGGTCGAGCAGTGCCTGCCGCCGCGCGGCCGCCCCCATGGAGCCCGTGAGCAGCACGACCTTGGTGGCATGCTCGGCCCCGCCGAGCATGCCGCCCTCGGCGAGTTCCCCCATCATCTCGACGATCGAGCGGTGGTGCTGCTGGGCGAGCACCTCGGTGGGCGCGAGCATCGCGGCCTGTCCGCCCGCGTCGACGACGGCGAGCATGGCACGCAGGGCCACCAGGGTCTTGCCCGAGCCGACCTCCCCCTGGAGCAGCCGGTGCATGGGGTGCTGGGTCGCCAGGTCGTCGAAGATCTCCTTCGAGACCTTCCGCTGGCCCTCCGTGAGCGTGAAGGGGAGCTTCGCGTCGAAGGCCGCGAGCAGGCCGTCCCGGGCGGGGACGCGGGCGACGGCCGGGAGCTGTGCGTCGGCGTGGCGGCGGCGGGCGAGGGCGACCTGGAGGACGAATGCCTCGTCCCACTTCAGGCGGGCGCGGGCGTCGGCGATGTCCGCCTTCGTGTGGGGGCGGTGGATCTTGAGGAGGGCCTCGGGGAGGGGGACCAGGCCCCGGCCGTCGCGGAGGGAGTCCGGCAGCGGGTCGATCGCCTCCCGGGCGCTCGGCAGCACCGTCTGCACGGCCTTGGCGATCTTCCAGGACTCCAGCTTGGCGGTGGCCGGGTAGAGGGGGATCAGGGCGCCGGCCCAGCTGTCCACCGTCTCGGCGACGTCGTCGCCGCGCAGCAGCTCGTACGCCGGGTGGGCGAGCTGGAGCCTGCGGTTGAAGACGGAGACCTTGCCCGCGAACAGGGCGCGGGTGCCCGGCAGGAGCTCCTTGTGCGGTTTGTGCACGCCGTTGCCGAAGAAGACCAGCTGGAGGCGGCCGCTGCCGTCGGTGATGGTGACCTCCAGTCGCTGCCCCTTGCCGCGGGGCGCCTTGGCCGAGGCGAAGGTGTGCAGACGGGCGTCGGCGACCTGGGCGACCACTGTGACGTGCTCGTCCATGGGGAGGTCGGCGAGGTGGGTGAGCTGGCCGCGCTCCTCGTACCGGCGCGGATAGTGGTGGAGCAGGTCTGAGACGGTGTGCAGGCCGAGATGCTCGGCCATCACCTTCGCGGTGGCGGGGCCGAGCACCTTCTTCAGCGGTTCTTCCAGTGCGGGCACGAGATCCATTGCACACCACGCCACCGACAATGCCGTAAACGTCTTGCGAACCCGCTGGTCAGCGGGATGGCTCGCGGCCTAGGATGGCCAACTTCCCGGCTCGCCCCGCGGTCACCGCCCCACCGGGACCGCCCGACCCCGCGCCGTCGACCTCCCCCATCCGCGGCGCCGTGACGATGGACTCCCAGACCTCACAGTCATCACAGGCACCTCAGTCACCTCACTCACCTCGTACGTTTCAGGTCGACCTGCGCGGTCTGGTGGACCTGCTGTCCCATCAC
This sequence comes from Streptomyces caeni, assembly GCF_042678285.1. Lineage (NCBI taxonomy): Bacteria > Bacillati > Actinomycetota > Actinomycetes > Kitasatosporales > Streptomycetaceae > Streptomyces > Streptomyces caeni. The sequence goes on along the minus strand of NZ_JBHUDX010000022.1, from coordinate 25,920 downwards.
CTCTACTCCAGTCCCAAGGTCTATCTGCGCGAACTGCTGCAGAACGCCGTGGACGCGATCACCGCCCGCCGGGCCCGGCAGCCGGACGCGCCCGCCACGGTCCGGCTGTACGCCGAGGGCGGCACCCTCCGCGTCGAGGACTCCGGCATCGGGCTCACCGAGTCGGATGTGCACAGCCTCCTCGCCACCATCGGGCGCAGCTCGAAGCGGGCGGACGGACTGCAGGAGGTCCGCTCCGACTTCCTGGGGCAGTTCGGCATCGGCCTGCTGGCGTGTTTCGTCGTCGCCGAGCGCATCCGGGTCGTCAGCCGCAGCGCCCGCACGCCCGACGCGGCGCCCGTGGAGTGGACGGCCCGCGACGACGGGTCGTACGTCGTGCGGACCCTGCCGCACGACGCCCGGCCCGAACCCGGGACCACCGTGCACCTGGCGGCGCGTCCCGGCGCCGCCGACTGGCTCTCCGCGGACCGGGTGCGGTCCCTGGCGCGGGACTTCGGGTCGCTGCTGCCGTACGACGTACGGGTCGGCGACGAGCCGGTCACGGACCTGCCGGCGCCCTGGGACCGCGCGTACCCCTCCCCCGCCACCCGCAGAGTGGCCCTGGCCCGTCACTGCCACGACCTGTTCGGCTTCACCCCGCTGGACACCGTCGACCTGGACGTGCCGCTCGCCGGGATCCGGGGAGTGGCCTATGTGCTGCCGAGCGCGGTCAGCCCGGCCCAGCGGGCGAGCCACCGCGTGCACCTGAAGGGCATGCTGCTGACCGAGCGGGCCGAACAGCTGCTGCCCGACTGGGCGTTCTTCGTGCGCTGTGTGCTCGACACGGACAGCCTGCGGCCCACGGCCTCCCGCGAGTCGCTGTACGAGGACGAGACCCTGACAGCCGTGCGCGAGGCCCTCGGCGAGCGCATCCGGTCTTGGCTGACCGGGCTCGCGGCCGGCGACCCCGAGCGCCTCGCCGCCTTCCTGTCCGTGCACCACCTGGGGGTGAAGTCGCTCGCGCGGCACGACAAGGAGATGCTGCGCACGATGCTGCCGTGGCTCCCCTTCGAGACGACGGACGGGCGGCTGTCCCTGGAGGAGTTCGCACAGCGGCACCCGGTCGTGCACTTCACGCGGACCGTGGAGGAGTACCGGCAGGTGGCCCCGATCGCGTCCGCGCAGGGCGTCGGGGTGGTCAACGGCGGCTACACGTACGACAGCGAGCTGGTGGAGGCGCTGCCGTCGGTGCGCCCGGAAACAGTGGTCGCGGAGCTGGACGCGGACACCGTGACCGCGCATCTGGACGCCGTCGACCCGGCCGAGGAACTGGCCCTGTCCGCCTTCCTCGGGGCCGCGCGCGCCCGGCTCGACCCTCTGGGCTGCGATGTGGTCCTGCGCGCCTTCCACCCCCTGTCCGTTCCGGCACTGCACCTGGACGACCGGGCGGCCCGCCACGAGCAGGCCCGCGCCGAGGCGGAGGAGCAGGCCGACGACCTGTGGGCCGGCATCCTGGGCTCGCTGCGGGGCAGCGCACCCCGTGCGCGCCTGGTCCTCAACCATCTCAATCCGCTGGTCAGGAGGATCGGCGCGCTGGGGGACCCGGAGCTGATCGGCACCGCCACGGAGTCCCTCTACGGGCAGGCGCTGCTGATGGCCCAGCGCCCGCTGCGTCCCGCCGACTCCGCGCTGCTGAACCGCGCGTTCATCGGCCTCCTCGAATGGGCCACCCACACCAACTCACCGGAGGACGGTTCCCGATGAGCCAGGTCATGGACTTCGAGTCGCTGCGCCGGGCGATGGCGGACAACTACGACCAGCCGGAGGGCCCGGCGCGCAATGCGCGTGCGGAGCAGCTGCTCGTGGAGGCCGAGAAGCTGGACATCCCGCTGGCCGTGATCGAGGCGCTCGGACACCAGCTGAAGGTCTACAACTACAGCTCCGAGAAGGACAAGATGTTCGTCCCCTTCGCGCGGCTGCTGCGCATGTGGGACGAGCGCCCGGAGGACTTCGACGAGTACGAGGTGCACTCGCTGCACTGGGTCTTCAAGTGGATGTCGGCGGGCATGCTGGGCCAGCCGCACATTCCGCTCGCCTCCATCGAGAAGTGGCTCGGCGAGATGGAGCACCGCTACCGGCTCGCCGGGCACTCCGAACGCGCCGTGCGCGGCGCGGAGTTCAGCGTCGCCGCGCACATCGGGGATTTGGAGCGCGCGGAACGGGCCTATGCGGCGTGGCTGGCCGCCGACCGTGACGAGATGGCCGACTGCCACGCGTGCGAGCTGCACGACCAGGGGTGGTGGCAGGCGCGCAGGGGCGAGGACGAGCGGGCGCTGGAGCTGTGGCGGCCCGTGCTGGAGGGCGAGTACGTCTGCGCACACGAACCGCACGCCGTGCTGGCCTCCTCCCTGCTGCCGCTGCTGCGGCTGGACCGCCTCGGCGAGGCACGGGCACACCACCTGCGCGGCTTCCGGCTCGTGCGGGCCATGGAGAGCATGCGCGGCTCGTACGCCGACCATGTGGAGTTCTGCGCGCTGACCGGCAACGAGGCGCGCGGGCTCGAACTGCTGGCCGAGCGTCCGGCGTACTTCACGGACTCCGGGGAACCGCGCAGCAAGCTGGACTTCCTGGCCGTGGTGGCGCTGCTGATGGGGCGGCTGGTCGAACGGGGACTCGGGGAGCGCACGGTGCCGGGGCCGGCGGGCCGGGAGTGGACCGCCCGGGAGCTGGCCGCCCACGCGCGCGGTGAGGCGCTGTCGCTGGCCGCCCGCTTCGACGCGCGCAACGGCACCTCGTACGTCAGTGAGCGCACCCGGGAGCGGATGGACCGCCGCCCGTTGGTGGACCGGCTGCCGCTGGGCGTGCGGGTGGTGCGGGCGGCGCCCGTGGCGGCGCCGGCACCGGCCGCGCCCGCCCCGGAGCGCGGCCTCGCAGAACTGCTCGCCGAGGCCCGGCGCCTGTCGGACGCCCTGCACCCGGCCTCCATGGACGCGTGGGCCGCGGTGGCGCGGGCCGCGGCCGCGGAGGGCACGGAGCTGGACCCCCGCGACCAGGCGGACCTGGCCGACCACGAGGCGTTGAGCCGCGGCCCCGAGGGCGCCGCGCTCTTCGACCGCGCGGCCGAGTTGTACGAGGCGGCGGGCGACCCCGGCGAGGCGCTCGCGGCACGCACGCGTGCCACGTTCGTCCGCGCCCTGACGGGTCAGTCCGACGATGCGCCGGAGACGGTCGCCGGGCTGCGCGAGCGGGTGCTCGCGCTCTTCGAGGAGGGCGCGACGGAGGTACGGCCGACGGCGTCCGTGCTCGTCGGGCGGGCCCGCATCCTGATGCACCGGCTGCGGGAGGACGAGAGCGTCGCTCAGGCCGCCGAAGAGGCCGTGCGGGAGCTGCTGGCGTTCGCCGAGCCGCACACCTGCGATGTGCGTCTCGCGTCCCGGGCCGCCGAGGCGAAGGCCATGCTCGGGGAGCTCGCGGGACGCGCCGGGGACGCGGAGGCGGGCGCGGAGCTGCTGGCACGGGCGGCCGAGGAGTACGTGGCGGCGGGCCTGCCGTGGTTCGCGGTGGAGCACGAGGCGCGGCTGGCCGGGCTCGCGCGGCAGCTCGGCGACGCGGAGGGGGCCCAGCGGGCGGCCCGCGCGGCGCTGGAGCACGGCCGGGAGTATCTGGAGCCGGTCGGCCAGGCGCAGTTGCACCTCCAGCTGGCGGAGGTGCTGGGGGCTTCGGAGGAGTTCCCGGAGGCCGCCGAGCACGCCCTGGAGGCCGCGCACTGGGCCGACGAGGCGGGCGAGGGTCCGACGCTGGGCGCGTGGGCGCGGTATCAGCTGGGCGGATTCCTGCTCCGGCAGGGCCGCTTCGCGGAGGCGGCCGAGGTGCTGGAGTCGGCACTGCCCGACCTGACGGCCGAGACGCACGGTGACGGGGCCATCGTGCAGACGCGGTGGTGGCTCGGCGACTGCCACACGGAGCTGGGCGAACACCGGGCGGCGGCCGAGCAGTGGCTCAAGGCCGCGGAGATCGCCCGGCACTGGCCGCAACAGCGCGATCACGCGATGCTCGCCCACCTGGCCGCCGAGGCGCTGGGCCGCGCGGAGCTGCCCGCGGAGGCGGAGCGGGCGTACGCGCGCGCCGGCGACCTGTGGCGGGAGCTGGGCAACACCCACGGCCTGGTGCGCGCCCTGCGCGCCCGCGCGTGGCTCGCGGCGCGCGGGGAGGCGGGTCTGGAGGCGGCGCGGGAGCTGATGGCGCAGGCCGCACAGGAGTGCGCCTCGGCGGCGGCCTCCGCGGCGGACGACGACACCCGCGACGGCCTGCTCACGGAACTCGGGCACACCCACCGCCAGTTCGGCGACCTGATCGCCCGCTCGGCCGGTGAGGAGGCGGACGAGGAGACGATGCGGACGGCCTTCGACGAGGCACTGAGACATCTCACGGAGGCGATCGCGGCCTTCGAGTCCCTCGGCCCGGGCGCGCGTGACGCCCGTACGGGCGCGGAACTGGCGGCGGGCTGGCTGGAGGCCGACCTTCGCCGCCCGGACGCGGCGTCGGCACGCGCGCGTGCGGTGCTGTCCGCCTACGAGGACGCGGAGGCCGACAGCGACGCGGAGACGGCGCGGGCGCGGCGGGCGGAGGCGCAGCGGATGCTGGAGCTGGTGACGGCGCACCTGGAGGAGTGAGGGCCGGGCCGGTCGCCGCGGCAGCCAGGCGCGGTTCCGCTCCGCCCGGCCTTCCGCTTCACCGGCTTCCGCCGGGCCTCACTCGACGCCGATCAGCAGCAGCGCCCCCTGGCGGCCGCCCCGGTACACCACCGTGTCGACCGCCAGGTACGCCTCGCGCACCCGGGCCTCCAGCCGCGCCGCGGCCGACTCCGGGGCGTCGTCGCCCAGGACGAGGGTGACCATCTCGCCGCCCGCCGCCAGCATGCGGTCCAGGACCGCCTCGGCCGTCGCCGTGACGTCGGAGCCGATGACCGCGACGTCGCCGTCGATCAGGCCGAGCACGTCGCCGGCCTGGCAGATGCCGGCCGTCGTCCAGGACTGGCGCTCCGCGACGGCCACCTCGGCGTACCGCGTGGCCCCCGCCGCCGACGTCATCGCCACGACGTCCTCGTCGAAGCGCCGCTCCGGCTCGTGCACGGCCAGCGCCGCGATCCCCTGCACCGCGGCCCGCGTCGGGATCAGTGCCGTCCGGACGCCCTCGGCGCGCGCCTGCTCGGCCGCGGCGGCCGCGGTGTGGTGCAGGTCCGCGTGGTTCGGCAGCAGCACCACCTCGCGTGCGTGCGCCCGCCGCACCGCCTCCACCAGTTCCCCGCTCGCCGGTGGCTCCCCGGGCCGGGCGAGCACGGTCGTCGCCCCGGCCTCCTGGTACAGCCCGGCCAGTCCCTCCCCCGGCACCACGGCCACCACCGCCCGCCGGACCCGCTCCCGCGGCGGCACCGTGCCCGAGGTGTGCACGTCCCCGGCGGCGAAGTGCGTGATCCGGATCCGGTACGGCCGCCCGGCCTCCACCCCCGTCTCGACGGCGGCGCCCGCGTCGTCGACGTGCACATGGACGTTCCACAGCCCGTCACCGCCGACCACGACCAGCGAGTCCCCGAGCGCGTCGAGCCGCTCCCGCAGCCGGGTGACGGCCGCGTCGTCGGCCTCCAGGAGATAGACGACCTCGTACGCGGGCCCGCCGCCCCCGTCCCCGGGGGCGTCCGCGCACTCCCGGGGCGCGACCGAGGCGACCGCGCGCGCGTGGACGTGCCGCATCGACCCGTCGCGGCCGTGCGGCGCCTCCCCCGTGAACGTCTCCACCAGGGCCGCCAGCACGGCCACCAGCCCCTGGCCGCCCGCGTCGACCACACCGGCGCGCTTGAGGACCGGTAGCTGCCCGGGGGTCGCCGCGAGGGCCGCGCGCGCCCCCTCGTACGCCGCCCGCGCGACCGACCCGCAGTCGCCCTCGGCGCCGGTGACCGCGTCGGCGGCGGCGGAGGCGACGCTCAGCACGGTGCCCTCCACGGGGTGCGCGACGGCCTCCCGCGCGGAGTCGGCGGCCTGCCGGAGGGCGAGCCGCAGGCCCTGCGCGCCGCCGGGGGCGCTCTCGCCGTCGGCGGCGAGCACCTGTGCCATGCCGCGCAGCAGCTGCGCGAGGATCGTCCCGGAATTGCCGCGGGCCCCGATGAGCGCGCCGTGCGCCATGGCCCGCACGGCTTCGGCCAGCGTCGGGCGCCGCACCGCGCCCGCGGCGCCCGTCTCGTGGCCGGCGAAGACCGCCTCGACGGCCGCGGCGGCCGACTCCACGGTCAGATAGAGGTTCGTGCCGGTGTCCCCGTCGGCCACGGGGTAGACGTTGATCGCGTCGATCTCCTCCCGGGCCCGCCCCAGCGCCTGGAGCGCGAGACCGCACCAGGTGCGCACCGCGAGAGCATCCAATGGCTGCGGCACCTGCGCCACCTGCGCCTCCTCGAGCTGCTGGACGTGGAGCAGCGTAGACCCAGAAGGGCTCCGTACCGGAAGAGGGCCTGACGGGGCCCGGCACGATGTGGCGGGGCGGCCGCCCCCGAGGGCCGGAGCGGGGGCCCGGTCGACCGTGGTAGTTTCGTTCCACGGGCGCAGCCGTTGTATGCTGCTCCGGTTGCCCGATCCAGATCGGGCCTTCCCCCTGGCAGCGCCACTCAGATCCCACGATCTCGATCCCGGCATGCCGGGATCAACCGTAAGTGCATCTGAAGTCTTTGGAGTGACCCGTGGCTGCCAACTGCGACGTCTGCGGCAAGGGGCCGGGCTTCGGCAACAACATCTCGCACTCGCACCGCCGTACGTCCCGCCGCTGGAACCCGAACATCCAGCGTGTGCGTACCGTGGTGGGCGGGACGCCGAAGCGCGTGAACGCCTGCACCTCGTGCATCAAGGCCGGCAAGGTCTCGCGCTGACGCAAAGCGGCGCGCGGCCCGCTGGTTCGCCGCACTGAGCCGGTCCACGAACGTGGGCCGGCTTTTTGCTGTGCCCGCGCGGCGCCACCGGGGCCGCGCCCCGCCCGGCCGCACCCGGAAACGGTGGTGGGCACCTCCCTGCTCCCGCCGGGAGGCACCAGCCCGCGGCCGCGCCACAGCCCCCTACGACTCGATGTCCGCGAAGTGGTCCCAGCCGCCCTTGCTGGTCCACGGCGCCCCGTCGACCGTCACCTGGGGCAGCGCCGACGGGTTGAGCACCTCGCCGATCACCTTCCAGCGGGCGGGCAGCTTCACGTCCGGCGGGAAGGTCGCCACGATCGCGTGGTCCTCGCCGCCCGTCAGCACCCACTGGATGGGGTCGACACCCACGGCCTGCCCGATGTCGTTCATCTGGGACGGGATGTCGATGGCGCCGGAGCGGATGTCGATCCGTACCTTGCTCGCCTCCGCGATATGCCCGAGGTCGGCGATGAGGCCGTCGCTGACGTCGCACATCGCGGTCGCGCCGAGGCCGGCGGCGGCCGGACCCGCGTGGTAGGGCGGCTCGGGGCGCCGGTGCGCCTCGACGAACGCGCGCGGCGAACGGAAGCCCCGGGAGAGCACCGCGTGCCCGGCCGCGGACCAGCCGAGCCAGCCGGTCACCGCGACGACGTCGCCGGGCTGGGCTCCGGCGCGGGTGACCGGCTCGTGGTTGCGCAGATCCCCGAGCGCGGTGATCGAGATCATGATGGTGTCGCCGCGCACCACGTCGCCGCCGACCACCGCCGCCCCCGCGACCTGGCACTCGTCGCGCAGGCCGTCCATCAGCTCGGTGGGCCAGGTGGCGGGCAGTTCGGCGGGAACGACGAGACCGAGCAGCAGCGCGGTCGGCACGGCGCCCATCGCCGCGATGTCCGCGAGGTTCTGCGCGGCCGCCTTGCGCCCGACGTCGTACGCCGTGGACCAGTCGCGGCGGAAGTGCCGGCCCTCCAGGAGGATGTCGGTGCTCGCCACCACCCTGCGGTCGGGCGCGGCCACCACCGCGGCGTCGTCGCCGGGCCCGACCCGGACCGCCGGGGTGGTGGTGAGCCGGGAGGTCAGCTCCCTGATGAGCCCGAACTCGCCGAGCTCGCCCACGGTGCCCTTCATCGTCGTAGGTCCCCTTCTCTTGCCTGCCGGGCCCGGTCGCGAGCCGTCATCGTCGTGGATACGGTCGAGTCGACCGTCAACTTGTGTTGCCGGTGCTCCCCGGCGATCACGCCACAGCCCCCGCGGGTCTCCCCGCGGCGAGCGGCGACGCGATACCGTGGCGTCCCTTCTCCCCACATGATCCTCGTGGCCGCCCTGGAGGTTCCGTGGTACAGGCGTACATCCTGATCCAGACGGAGGTCGGCAAGGCGTCGACCGTCGCCGAGACGATCAGCAAGATCCCTGGAGTCATCCAGGCCGAGGACGTGACAGGTCCGTACGACGTCATCGTGCGCGCCCAGTCCGAGACCGTCGACGAACTCGGCCGGATGGTGGTGGCGAAAGTCCAGCAAGTGGACGGCATCACCCGTACCCTGACCTGCCCGGTGGTGCACCTGTAGCCCCCGTCTACCCTTGGCCGGTGACTTCTTTCCGCCGCCGGCTCCATGGACTGCCCGCCCTCGCTCTGCTGATCGCGGCGGCGGGCTGCTCCTCAAGCGACGACAACCCCTCGGCCGCGGTTCCCACCCCGGACGCGAAGGTCACGAAGCTGTGCCGGAACCTGGACAAGGTGCTGCCGCGGAAGGTGGACGGCCTCGAGCGGAACGATCCCGAGCCCCGGTCCGCGCTCAGGGCGGGCTGGGGAAGCCCGGCGATCATACTGCGTTGCGGAGTGGCGAGGCCCCAGGAGCTGAACGACCCGGAGGCGGACGGCGTGGAGGTGAACGGCGTCGGCTGGCTGCTGCAGAAACGGGACGACGGTTCGTTCCGCTTCACCACGACGCTGCGTCTGGCCTATGTCGAGGTGAGCCTGCCCCGGGAACGCACCGGCGACGGGCTGGCCCCGCTGACCGACCTCGCCGAGCCCGTCAAGAAGGCGATCCCCGGGATCGCCGGCTGAGGGAGGGCGGGGACGCGCTTCAGCGCAGGCCCGTCGAGCGGTTCAGCGCCGCCTGGATCAGTCGGTCCACCAGTTCCTGGTAGCCGATCCCGCTCGCCTGCCACATCTGCGGGTACATCGAGATCGGGGTGAACCCGGGCATCGTGTTGATCTCGTTGATCACGAACTCGCCGTCCTCGGCGAGGAAGAAGTCCGCGCGCACCAGTCCCTCGCAGGAGGCCGCCTCGAACGCCCCCACCGCGAGCCGCTGGACCTCGGCGGTCTGCTCCTCGGTCAGCGGGGCGGGCACGATGCCGGGGGTGGAGTCGATGTACTTGGCCTCGAAGTCGTAGTACGTGTGCGCGTCCGGCGGCGGGATCTCGGCGGGCACCGAGGCGCGCGGCCCGTCCTCGAACTCCAGGACGCCGCACTCGATCTCGCGGCCGCGCACCGCGGCCTCCACCAGGATCTTCGGGTCGTGCCGCTGGGCCTGAGCGATCGCCTCGTCCAGATCCGCCGGACCGTCGACCTTGGTGATGCCGATCGACGACCCGGCGCGGGCGGGCTTAACGAACAGCGGCCAGCCGTGCTCGCCCGCGAAGTCGACGATCTTCTTGCGGGCGGCGGACTCGTCGCGCCGCCACTCGCGCGGCCGGATCACCACGTACGGCCCGACCTTGAGCCCGAACGAGGTGAACACGTGCTTCATGTACTCCTTGTCCTGGCCCACGGCCGAGGCGAGCACGCCCGAACCCACGTACGGGATGCCGGACAGCTCCAGGAGCCCCTGCAGGGTGCCGTCCTCGCCGTACGGGCCGTGCAGCATCGGGAAGACGACGTCGACCTCACCCAGCGCCTTGGGCACCGAACCGGGCTCGCCGTAGACGACTTCGCGGCTCGACGGGTCGACCGGCAGGACCACTCCGCCCTCCTGCGACTCGGCCAGGTCCTCGACGCTGGGCGTACGGCGCTCGGTGATCGCCATGCGGTCCGGTTCGTCGGCGGTGAGCGCCCAACGGCCGTCCTGGGTGATTCCGATCGGCAGGACGTCGTACTTCGTCCGGTCGATGGCGCGCAGCACCGCGCCGGCGGTGACCACGGAGATCCCGTGTTCGGAGCTGCGGCCGCCGAAGACAACGGCAACACGGGGCCTGCGGGGCGGCTGCTCGGGGCTCTTGGGGAGGTTCTCGCTGCTCATATCGCGTTGAGCGTACCCGGTGGCAGAGCCCTGAGACAGCGTCCGCCTCCGTGAGTGGGCCGAAGGGGCGCCCCGGAGGCGAACGAGCCGGGAACGGGGCCCGGGGTGGCTCAGCGCCGTTCGGGTTTCGCGCTGCGCGACATGAGCTCCTTGAGCGCGACCACCGGCGGCTTCCCCTCGTGGACGATGCCGACGACCGTCTCCGTGATGGGCATGTCGACCCCGTGCCGGCGGGCCAGATCCAGCACGGACTCACAGGACTTGACGCCCTCGGCGGTCTGCTTGGTGACCGCGATGGTCTCCTCCAGGGTCATGCCCCTGCCGAGGTTGGTGCCGAAGGTGTGGTTGCGCGACAGGGGCGAGGAGCAGGTGGCCACCAGGTCGCCCAGGCCCGCGAGCCCGGAGAAGGTCAGCGGGTCGGCGCCCATGGCGAGCCCGAGCCGGGTGGTCTCGGCGAGGCCGCGGGTGATGAGCGAGCCTTTTGCATTGTCCCCGAGGCCCATGCCGTCCGCGATGCCGACGGCCAGGCCGATGACGTTCTTGACCGCGCCGCCGAGTTCGCAGCCGACCACGTCGGTGTTGGTGTACGGCCGGAAGTACGGCGTGTGGCAGACGGCCTGGAGCCGCCGGGCCACGGCCTCGTCGGTGCAGGCGACCACGGCGGCCGCCGGCATGCGGGCGGCGATCTCCCGGGCCAGATTGGGCCCGGTGACGACGGCGATGCGTTCGGGGCCGACCTTGGCGACGTCCTCGACGACCTCGCTCATCCGCATGGCGGAGCCGAGTTCGACGCCCTTCATCAGGGAGACGAGGACGGTGTCGGGCGCGAGCAGCGGCGCCCATTCCGCGAGGTTCCCGCGCAGGGTCTGCGAGGGGATCGCGAGTATCGTGAAGTCGGCGTCGCGGGCGGCCTCGGCGGGGTCCGTGGTGGCCCGCAGGTTCTCGGGGAGTTCGACGCCCGGCAGGTAGTCCGGGTTGGTGCGGGTGGAGTTGACGGCCTCGACGAGTTCCGCACGGCGCGCCCACAGGACGACCTCGCACCCCGCGTCGGCGAGCACCATGCCGAAGGCCGTTCCCCAGGATCCCGTTCCGAAGACGGCCGCCTTGACCGGCTTGCTCACTTGCTCTCCCCCTCTTTGCGCCGCGGCCTGTGCCGTTCGGCGGCCCTGCGGCGCTGTTCGATGCGCACCTCGCGCGGATCGTACGGCTTCTCGGGCGCCTTCTCGCCGCGGATCTCCTCCAGCTGGCGGGTGATGGCGGCCATGATGACCTCCGTCACCTCCTTCAGCAGCTCGGGAGTCATCTCCTTGCCGTAGAAGCGCGTGAGGTCCACGGGCGGACCCGCAAGCACGTGGTGTGTCTTGCGCGGAAGGAGGTGGGGCTTCTTGGCGTACGGCGGCAGCAGTTCGTTGGCGCCCCACTGGGCGACGGGGATCACCGGGCACCTGGTCTGCAGGGCGACGCGGGCGGCGCCGGTCTTGCCGGTCATCGGCCAGCCGGCCGGATCACGGGTGAGGGTGCCCTCGGGGTAGAAGGCGACACACTCGCCGCGCTCCACGGCGTCGATCGCGGCGCGGAAGGCACTCAGCGCGTCCGTGCTCTCCCGGTATACGGGGATCTGCCCGGTGCCGCGCATCACGGCGCCGACCAACCCCTTCTTGAAAAGCCCGCTCTTGGCGAGGAATCGCGGAACGCGCCCGGTGTTGTACTGATAGTGCGCGTAGCCGAACGGGTCCACATGGGAATTGTGGTTCACCGCCGTGATAAATCCGCCGTCGGCCGGAATGTTCTCCATTCCGCGCCAGTCCCTCTTGAGCAGAACCACCAGCGGCGGTTTGCAGAGGACCGCTGCGAAGCGGTACCAGAAGCCGATTCTGCGGCGGGGCACGCGGACACCTTCCTCTAGGGACCCGGCACGGGGCCTGGCACTGGCTGTGGGACGCACAAGTGTCGCCCCAGGCCGCCTGTCTGTCGAGAACACCGTACGCCCGCCCGTCTCCCGCCACCGCCCTTGTACGGGGCTCGGGCGCCTTCTCGCCGTGCCGCCCGCCCTGCGGGCCGCCGGTGCGGCCGGGTGACAATGGACGCGACAAGACAGGGACGGAGCGCTCGTGCAGTGGACTGTGGTCGTACCCCTGAAAGCCCTGGCGCGGGCGAAGAGCAGACTCGCGGACACCGCGGCCGACGGACTGCGCCCGGGGCTTGCCCTCGCCTTCGCGCAGGACACGGTGGCCGCGGTACTGGCCTGCGCGGCGGTGCGCGATGTGGCGGTCGTCACGGACGACCCGCTCGCCGCGCGCGAGCTGGCGGCGCTGGGTGCGCGGATCGTCCCGGACGAGCCCGGGGGCGGTCTGAACGCCGCGCTCACACACGCGGAGGCGGGGGTGCGGCGAGCCCGGCCCGGCTGTGCCCTGGCGGCGCTCAACGCGGATCTTCCGGCGCTGCACCCCGCGGAATTGGCGCGGGTCCTGGACGCGGCCGCCGCATTTCCGCGCGCTTTTCTGCCCGATGCCGCGGGAATCGGCACGACGCTGCTGGCCGCCGCTCCGGGTCGCGCACTGCGGCCGGCGTTCGGCCCGGATTCACGGATGCGCCACCGCGCCTCGGGTGCGCGGGAGCTCGCGCTCGACGCGGTGGACTCGGTTCGCCAGGACGTGGACACCGGCGGCGACCTGCGCGCGGCGCTGGCACTGGGTGTGGGGCCCCGCACGGCGGCGATGGCGGCACGACTGCTCATCCCCGACGGGCCCGCCGGCTGAGGGGAAGGGCCCGCGGCCGGACCTCGGCGCACCAAACGTCCCGGACGCCGGCCGGAGAAGAGGGGTCCGCCGCTCCTCGCCGCGGCGGCCGTGAGGGCAACCCGGCCGTCGAGAGGCTCCCGTGGCGGTCGATAGGCTTCCGTCATGCAGGCGACCGCGTACACCTACGACCCCGAGACCCGCACCGGCCAGGTGCTGCTCGACGACGGCACGCCCGTCCCCTTCGACGCGCCGGCCTTCGACGCGGGCGGGCTCAGGCTGCTTCGTCCGGGGCAGCGGGTGCGGATCGAGACCGAGGGCGAGGGTGACGCCCGGCGCATCACGCTGGTGACCCTGCACACCTTCTGATCCCGCTCCCGGACACACCGCGGGCCGGCCTCCCCATGGGAGCCCGGCCCGGCGCGTGAGTGCCCGTGCGCCCCGTCTACCTGCGGGCGGTGGTCTTCTTGGCGGTGGTCTTTCGGGCGGCGGACTTCTTGGCCGGGGCCTTCTTCGCCGGGGCCTTCTTGGCCGCCGCCTTCTTGGCCGTCGTCTTCTTCGCGGTGGTCTTCTTCGCGGCCGCGGCGGTCTTCTTGGCCGTCGTCTTCTTCGCGGTGACCTTCTTCGCGGGTGCCGCCTTCTTGGCGGTGACCTTCTTCGCGGTGACCTTCTTCGCGGGCGCCGCCCTCTTGGCGGTGACCTTCTTGGCCGCCGCCTTCTTGACCGTGGCCGCGGCGCCCCCGGTGAGGCTGCCCTTGGGCGCCTTCTTGACGGCGACCTCACCACCGCGCGGGAGCTTCTTGGACCCGCTCACCAGGTCCTTGAAGCCCTGACCCGCGCGGAAGCGCGGCACAGAGGTCTTCTTGACCCGAACCCGCTCGCCCGTCTGAGGGTTGCGGGCGTAACGGGCCGGACGCTCGACCTTCTCGAACGAACCGAAGCCGGTGACCGAGACCCGGTCGCCTCCGACGACCGCGCGGACGATGGCGTCCAGGACCGCGTCGACAGCATCGGCGGCCTGCTGACGGCCCCCCATCTTGTCGGCAATCGCTTCTACGAGCTGCGCCTTGTTCACGTCTTCCCCTTCGGAGACATCGCCAGAACGAAAGTGTTCAAGCTTTTTCGCACGTTAGGCAGATATATACCGCAAATCAAACACGAAACGGGCTTATCACCCTCGTGCCGCAACGGACTCGGCCGTTTCAGACTTCCTCTTCGGGGATTCACTCCTCGTCGAGGTCGCTCATGAACCGCTCGAGACGCCTGGCCGCTTCGGCGGGATCGTGCTTGGCCGCGGCCGTAAGGACCAGCAGCTTCCGGGTCAGCGCCATCCGTACGCCCTCCGGGACTTGCAGTGCGCGCACCCTTGCGTGCGCTTCCTTGAGTTGGGCCGCGACCGCCGTATAGAGCTCGAGTTGGCCGTCGTTGTCCATGCACAGATTGTGCCATCTGGGGCGAGTTGTCGCCCCCGCTGGGGGGCAACTGCCGTCTTCCGGGGGCCCTTCGGGCACCTTGGAGCAACGCGCCGCCGGGACCGCGCACCCAGACAATGACCTTTGTGACCAGGGAAGTTGAGGCCGTTCGTGGCAGCACGCCGAGGCGGTTGCCGGCAGAGACGGCTGTACCCCCAACCGTCCACGATTGGGGGTACAGAGAGGTGTCGCGATGGCCGAAAGCAGCCCTTGCAGAGCCGGGTGTCAGGCCTGGAGGGTCCGCGGCTTGTACGCCGGGCGGCCCGCCTCGTACGCGGCGATGTCGTCCTCGTTGCGGAGGGTGATGGAGATGTCGTCGAGGCCGTTCAGCAGCCGCCAGCGGGAGTTCTCGTCCAGTTCGAAGGCGGCGGTGATGCCCTCGGCGCGCACCTCGCGGTTCTCCAGATCGACCGTGATCTCCGCCTCGGGGTTCTGCTCGGTGAGCTCCCACAGGGCGTCCACGGTCTTCTGTTCCAGGACGACCGTGAGCAGACCGTTCTTCAGTGAGTTGCCGCGGAAGATGTCGGCGAACCGGGAGGAGAGGACCGCCTTGAAGCCGTAGTTCTGCAGCGCCCAGACGGCGTGCTCACGGGAGGAGCCGGTGCCGAAGTCGGGGCCGGCGACCAGCACGGTGGCGCCCTGCCGCTCGGGGCGGTTGAGCACGAACCCGGGGTCCTTGCGCCATGCCTCGAACAGCCCGTCCTCGAACCCGTCCCGGGTCACCTTCTTGAGCCAGTGGGCGGGGATGATCTGGTCGGTGTCGACGTTGCTGCGGCGCAGCGGGACGGCCCGGCCGGTGTGCGTGGTGAATGCTTCCATGGTTCTCAGACTCCAGCGGACGCAGGGGCGTCGGACAGATCGGCCGGGGAGGCCAGGTGGCCGAGGACCGCGGTGGCGGCGGCGACCTGCGGCGAGACCAGGTGCGTACGCCCGCCCTTGCCCTGCCTGCCCTCGAAGTTGCGGTTGGAGGTGGACGCGGAGCGCTCGCCCGGGGCCAGCTGGTCCGGGTTCATCCCGAGGCACATCGAGCAGCCCGCGTGCCGCCACTCGGCGCCGGCCTCCTTGAAGACCACGTCCAGGCCCTCGGAGACGGCCTGCAGGCCCACCCGCGCGGAGCCCGGGACGACCAGCATCCGTACGCCCTCGGCGACTTTGCGGTTCTTGAGGACCGAGGCGGCGGCGCGCAGGTCCTCGATGCGGCCGTTGGTGCAGGAGCCTACGAAGACGGTGTCCACGGTGATGGAGCGCAGCGGCCGGCCCGCCTCCAACCCCATGTACTCCAGGGCCTTTTCGGCGGCGAGGCGCTCCGAGGCGTCCTCGTACGAAGCGAGGTCGGGGACGGTGGTCGACAGCGGCGCGCCCTGCCCCGGGTTGGTGCCCCAGGTGACGAACGGGGACAGCTCGGCGGCGTCGATGCGGACCTCGGCGTCGAATTCCGCGTCGTCGTCGGTCCGCAGCGTGCTCCAGTACTCCACCGCGGCGTCCCAGTCGGCGCCCTCGGGGGCGTGCGGCCGGCCCTTGAGGTAGGCGAACGTGGTCTCGTCCGGGGCGATCATGCCGGCCCGGGCGCCGGCCTCGATCGACATGTTGCAGATGGTCATCCGGGCCTCCATCGAGAGCTTCTCGATGGCCGGGCCGCGGTACTCCAGGATGTAGCCCTGGCCGCCGCCGGTGCCGATCTTCGCGATGATCGCCAGGATCAGGTCCTTGGCGGTGACGCCCTCGGGCAGTTCGCCGTCGACGGTGATGGCCATGGTCTTCGGGCGGGCCATCGGCAGCGTCTGGGTCGCCAGCACGTGCTCGACCTGGGAGGTGCCGATGCCGAACGCGAGCGCGCCGAAGGCGCCGTGTGTGGAGGTGTGGGAGTCGCCGCAGACGACGGTCGTGCCCGGCTGGGTCAGGCCCAGCTGCGGGCCGACGACGTGCACGACGCCCTGCTCCACGTCGCCCAGCGGGTGCAGCCGGACACCGAACTCGGCGCAGTTCTTGCGCAGCGTCTCCAGCTGGGCGCGCGAGACGGGGTCCGCGATGGGCTTGTCGATGTCGAGGGTGGGGGTGTTGTGATCCTCGGTCGCGATGGTGAGGTCGAGCCGGCGCACCCGGCGGCCGCTCTTGCGCAGGCCGTCGAACGCCTGGGGGCTGGTCACCTCGTGCAGCAGGTGCAGATCGATGTAGAGGAGGTCGGGCTCGCCCTCGGCGCGCCGGACGACGTGGTCGTCCCAGACCTTCTCCGCGAGTGTCCTACCCATCGCTTTCCCTCCGGCCGGCACGAGCGCGCCGGCCCAACTAGAGATCGTGTGGAAGCGGCGCCCGCACCCCCTGATTCCGGGCGTCCGCCGCCGGACCCGTCGGTCCGCGGGCCGCTGTGACTCCAAGGGTGGCGCGTTCCACGGAAAATTGAACTTGCGTTTCACAGAGTGAGACGCGAGTATCGTTGCATGGACAACAGTAGCGGCGTCGGCGTTCTGGACAAGGCGGCCCTGGTCCTGAGCGCCCTGGAGTCCGGTCCGGCCACCCTCGCGGGTCTGGTCGGCGCCACCGGACTGGCACGACCCACGGCACACCGCCTCGCCGTGGCGCTGGAACACCACCGCATGGTGGCGCGCGACATGCAGGGCCGTTTCATCCTCGGCCCCAGGCTGGCCGAGCTGGCCGCGGCGGCGGGTGAGGACCGGCTGCTGGCGACGGCGGGCCCGGTGCTGACCCACCTCCGCGATGTCACGGGCGAGAGCGCGCAGCTCTATCGCCGCCAGGGGGACATGCGCATCTGCGTCGCCGCCGCGGAGCGCCTCTCGGGCCTCAGGGACACGGTTCCGGTGGGCTCGACGCTCACGATGAAGGCGGGCTCCTCAGCGCAGATCCTGCTGGCCTGGGAGGAGCCCGAGCGGTTGCACCGCGGTCTTCAGGGCGCCCGCTTCACGGCCACGGCCCTGTCGGGGGTGCGGCGCCGCGGCTGGGCGCAGTCCATCGGGGAGCGCGAGCCGGGTGTCGCCTCCGTCTCCGCGCCCGTGCGCGGCCCCTCCAACCGTGTGGTGGCCGCGGTCTCCGTCTCCGGCCCCATCGAGCGGCTGACCCGGCACCCGGGCCGCATGCACGCCCAGGCGGTCATCGACGCGGCCACCCGCCTCTCCGAGGCGCTGCGCCGCTCCGGCTGACCCGTCCCGCCCGTCATCGGGGAGGGGTCCGCCTCAACGCCGCGGCGGGCCCCTCCCGGTCCCCCGTGTCTCCGCGTCTCCCCGTCAGGCGGCCTCCCCGGCCTTCCCGGACGAGCGGTGCGCGAACCTGTCCGCGGCCCGGCGTCCCCGGCTCTCGACCGGCAGCACCCCCGTGGCCGCCGCGAGTCCGAAGGGCGGCATGTCGAAGTAGATCGATTCGTACGAGCCCTCGGGCACGACGTACGCCTCGTGCCACAGGCCGACGTGTCCGCGCACCTTGCCCGCGCGCTCCTTGCGGTTCACGATCCCCCACACCCTGTGGTGGAACATGTCGGGCGAGGCGGCGTAGGCGTAGAGCTTCTCCTTGGACTCCCAGTACTGGACCACGTAGTAGGTCCGCGGCGATGCCGTCAGCAGGACGCGTCCCAGCAGCCCCCGGTCCCTGTCGCGGGCGAGCTCCCCCAGCATGCGGAACATCGACAGCATGACCGGGAGCCACTGGTGCACCGCCCAGAAGCGGTTGACGCGCATACCGATCAGCAGCACCACGGCATCGCCTTCGACGGCCGCGGTGGTGCGTCCCGGAATCGGTTTCACGAACATGAACGACCCCTGACCTCGATCGGATAGCGGCACTATCTTCTGTGGCGGTGCTTGGATAGTGACACTTACCAAGGAAGGGCGCAAGAGATGCGGCTGGCCCAGCTCAGCGAACGCAGTGGCGTGTCCACCGCGACGATCAAGTACTACCTTCGCGAAGGGCTGTTGGCGCCGGGCCACCAGATCAACGCGACGACGGCCGAGTACGACGAGAGCCATCTGCGCCGGCTGCGGCTGGTGCGGGCGATGATCCAGATCGGCCGGGTCCCGGTGGCGACGGTGCGGGAGGTGCTCGGGCACGTCGACGACGACTCCCTGGGGCGCACGATCCGGCTGGGCGCGGCGCTGTGGGCGTTGCCGCAGGTGGCCGAGCCCGACGAGGAGGACGATCACATCCGGGCCGCGCACCGCGAGGTGGACGACCTGCTGGACACCCTGGGCTGGCCGCACGCCAAGGCGCTGGTCACCATTTCCCCGGCCTACCGTTCGCTGGTGGTGGCGGTGGCCGCGTTCAGGCGGCTCGGCTACGACTGGGGCCCCGAACTGCTCGCGTCGTACGCGCGGTTGATGCACCAGGTGGCCATGCTCGACCTGGACTTCGTGGAGACACATCCGTCGGAGGCCGAGAAGGCCGAGACCGCGGTCCTGGGGGTGGTCCTCGCGGAGCCGATCCTGCAGGCCCTGCACCGGCTGGCGCAGGAGGAGGAGGCGGCGCGGCGGTACGGGTTCGAGTAGGCCCTGCCGCGGGAACGCCGATGGGCCCCCGGCCGGAACCGGAGGCCCATCGATCGTCGTACGTACCCCCGACCGGATTCGAACCGGCGCTACCGCCTTGAGAGGGCGGCGTGCTAGGCCGCTACACAACGGGGGCCAGGATCCTGCGTTTCCGCAGGTCCGAGCTGGTCTACCTGGACTCGAACCAAGACTAACTGAACCAGAATCAGTCGTGCTGCCAATTACACCATAGACCAAAGGTGGTTTAGACCTTTCAGTACCCCCGACCGGATTCGAACCGGCGCTACCGCCTTGAGAGGGCGGCGTGCTAGGCCGCTACACAACGGGGGCCTTGGCGATCCTCACCCGGCGACAGCCGGGTTTCGTCCACACGGGGACAACGGGAGCGACCCGAGCTGTCCTCGCGGGAAGGATCTGTACCCCCGACCGGATTCGAACCGGCGCTACTGCCTTGAGAGGGCAGCGTGCTAGGCCGCTACACAACGGGGGCTCGCGGATGAGATCCGCGGGTGCAGAAAAGCTCTGCGAGCTGGCCTACCTGGACTCGAACCAAGACTAACTGAACCAGAATCAGTCGTGCTGCCAATTACACCATAGGCCACTGGAACGCAAGCCCCTGAGGGGTTCTTGTTCTAGGTCGCGCTTCCGGTGACCGGCCCTTCGGCCCGACCCCGGCGGCGCAGGAAGAACATTACCCGAAGGTGGACGGCGCTCCAAAACGGGTATCCGCGCCGAGGACCGCGGGGAGTTCGGCGAGGGAGGCGATCCGGCGCAGGCCCGCGGGTACTTCGGGCCGCGACGCCATCGGCGTGTCCGTGACGGTGCTCACGCCCGAACGGTCGATCCACACGGACAGCAGCCCGGCCTCGGCGGCGCCGCGGCCGTCGATCTCCGGATGGTCGCCGACGTACGCCACCCGGTGCGGGGCGAGTTCCAGGGCGTCGCAGGCCGCGCGGAAGGCCCGGGCGTCCGGCTTGGAGAAGCCCAGTTCGGCGGCGCACAGGACGGCCTCGAAGCGGTCGCGGACGCCGAGGGCGCGCAGCTTGGGGTCCTGGACGTGGAGACTGGAATTGGACAGCACGGCGTGCCGGTGGCTGGCGGCGAGGGCGTCCAGAGCGGGCAGGACGTCGGGGAAGAGGGCCCAGGCCGTCTCGTAGTGGTCCAGGTAGCGCCGGAACCAGGAGTCGGCCTCGTCGTCGGACAGCTCTTCCCCCAGGAAGACCCGCACGCGGTCCCGGCGCTGCCCCTCGAACGAGATCTCCCCGGCCGCGTACCGCGCCCACTGCCGGTCGGTGATCTCCCGCCAGCGCGCGAGGGCCCGCTCCACGGTCTCGTACGCGTCGAGCAGGCCCTCGGCCGCCAGGTGCCCGCGCATACCGGCCCGGTCTGCGGTGGTGTAGTCGAAGAGGGTGTCGTCGACGTCCCACACGACAGCTGTGATCGCCATGCCCCGACGGTACCGTCGCAGACGACGAGGGGCGGCACCCGATCGGGTGCCGCCCCTGCATCCGGACGGGTCAGACCGTCAGCTTCGCCAGCGCCGCGTCGAGGCGGGCCAGCGTCCGCTCCTTGCCCAGGACCTCCAGGGACTCGAACAGCGGCAGGCCGACCGTGCGGCCGGTGACGGCGACGCGGACCGGGGCCTGGGCCTTGCCGAGCTTGAGACCGTGGGCCTCGCCGGCGGCCAGGACGGCCTCCTTCAGCGACTCGGCGGAGCTCCAGTCGGCCGCGTCGAGGTTCTCGCGGGCCGTGCGGAGCAGTGCGTCGCTGCCCTCCTTCATGGCCTTGGCCCAGGACGCCTCGTCGGACACCGGCTCCGGCAGGAACAGGAAGTCGACGTTGTCGGTGATCTCGGACAGGACCTTGACGCGGGTCTGTGCGTGCGGGGCGATCGCCAGCCACTTCGCCTCGTCGAAGTCCTCGGGCGCCCACGGCGCGAACGGGGCCTTCAGCCAGGGCGCGCAGCGCTCCGTGAAGTCCTTCACGTCGAGCAGCCGGACGTGGTCGGCGTTGATCGACTCGGCCTTCTTCAGGTCGAACCGGGCGGGGTTGGGGTTCACGTCCGCGATGTCGAAGGCGGCGACCATCTCGTCGATCGTGAAGATGTCGTGGTCGGCGGCGAGCGACCAGCCCAGCAGGGAGAGGTAGTTGAGCAGGCCCTCCGGCAGGAAGCCGCGCTCGCGGTAGAGGTTCAGCGAGGACTGCGGGTCGCGCTTCGACAGCTTCTTGTTGCCCTCGCCCATCACGTACGGCAGGTGCCCGAACGCGGGCACGGCCTTCGCGATGCCCAGCTCGATCAGCGCCTTGTAGAGGGCGATCTGGCGCGGGGTGGAGGAGAGCAGGTCCTCGCCGCGCAGGACGTGGGTGATCTCCATCAGGGCGTCGTCGACCGGGTTCACGAGCGTGTACAGGGGTGCCCCGTTCGCCCGTACGATCCCGTAGTCCGGCACGTTCTCCGGCGTGAAGGTCAGTTCGCCGCGGACCAGGTCGGTGAAGGTGATCGTCTCGTCGGGCATGCGGAAGCGGACGATGGGGGCGCGGCCCTCGGCCTCGTACGCCGCGACCTGCTCGGCGGTCAGCTCGCGGCAGTGGCCGTCGTAGCCGGAGGGCTTGCCGGCGGCCCGGGCGGCCTCGCGGCGGGCGTCCAGCTCCTGCGTCGTGCAGTAGCAGTGGTAGGCGTACCCGCCGTCCAGGAGCTTGCGCGCCACGTCCTGGTAGACGTCCATCCGCTGAGACTGGCGGTACGGCGCGTGGGGGCCGCCGACCTCGGGGCCCTCGTCCCAGTCGAAGCCCAGCCAGCGCAGCGAGTCCAGGAGCTGGACGTACGACTCCTCCGAGTCGCGGGCCGCGTCCGTGTCCTCGATGCGGAGGACGAACGTACCGCCGGTGTGTCGGGCGAACGCCCAGTTGAACAGGGCGGTGCGGACCAGGCCCACGTGGGGGTTTCCGGTCGGGGACGGACAGAAACGTACACGGACGTTCGCGTTAGCCACGCTTGATCACCTTGTTGGTGAGAGTGCCGATGCCTTCGATGGTGACGGCGACCTCGTCGCCGACGCCGAGGGGGCCGACCCCCGAGGGGGTGCCCGTGAGGACCACGTCGCCGGGGAGCAGCGTCATGGCCTCGGAGATGTTCACGATCAGGTCCTCGACCGGGTGGATCATCTCGCTCGTCCGGCCGAGCTGGCGCTGCTCGCCGTTGACCGTGAGCTGGATGGTGAGGTCGGCCGGATCGAGGTCGGTCTCCACCCAGGGGCCGAGCGGGCAGGAGGTGTCGAAGCCCTTGGCCCGCGCCCACTGCTTCTCGCGCCGCTGCACGTCGCGCGCGGTGACGTCGTTGGCGCAGGTGTAGCCCAGGATCACGTCCTTTACCCGCTCGCGCGGGACCTCGCGGCACATACGGCCGATCACCACGGCCAGCTCGGCCTCGTGGTGCAGCTCCTGGGAGAAGGACGGGTACGCGATCGCATCGCCGGGGCCGATCACCGAGGTGGAGGGCTTGAAGAAGGCGAACGGGGCCTCGGGCACCTCGTTGCCCAGTTCCCCGGCGTGCTCCGCGTAGTTGCGCCCGAAGGCCACGACCTTGTTGGGGAGCACCGGCGGCAGCAGCCTGACCTTGCTCAGCGGCACCTTCGTGCCGGAGAGCTCGAAGTCCGCGAACGGGATGCCCTTGATGATGTCGAGGACGAGCTCGTCCGGCTTGTCGCCCTCGACCGCGCCGAAGGCGACGTTCCCGTCGATGGAGAACCTGGCGATGCGCACGGGATCCTTGCGCCCCTCACTGAGCTGGCTGGAGTCTGACGCTCCAGGCTAACGCGGCAGGGGGCGGGCGCCTCACGCATTACGGAGCCGGCGCCCGCCGCGTGCCGACGGGCGCCGGCAAAGCGGCGGGCGGCCGACGCGGAGCCGCGGGCGACCCGACACGGGCGGCAGCGCCTGCTCCTCCGCTCGCGCGCTCCCGCGCTACTCCACGGCGGAGGCCGGGACCTCCATGAGGACGGTGCGCCTGGGGTTGGCGGTCTGCGCGGGAAGGTCGACCGAGGGTTCCGGCACCGCCGGGGCCTGCAGCTCGTCGGCGTCGGCGAGGTGCGCCAGCGTCGTGCGCCGCGGGTTGGCTATCGTGCGGAACATCATCGTGGTCTTCACTGTTGTCGTTGACCTCGTCGTTACGGGCACCCGGTGGGCCTCAAGGGCCGCCGCCGAAGCGCAGGTTGTCGGATTCGCCATCCCTGTAAAGCGTCAGGCTAAACATGCAATTCCCGCGCGAGGCCCCGGGGAGGGGCCGATCGGCGTGTGAGTTTGCTCACTGCCCCACGAACAAAACGGTCAATCCGGGCTGTCAACCTGCCCCATCGAAACGGACATTGCTCTATTGAAGCCCGCATTCCGCTCCTGATCATGGCGACTGGGACACCGGACACACCCCAGCGGCTCGCGGAGATACGCCCTCTATGTACGAGATAAATCTCCACTCCTTGTGACACCCCCCTCACAGCGTGTCATGGTGGTCACGGGCTCGCCCATTGGCCTTGTTGGAGATCCGGCACTGTGCTGGAATTCCACGGACCGCCGCGGGATCCAACCGGCGCGCAGGGGCGCAACGCAGCGCCGAGGAGCGGCGGGAAGGGGGAACCTGCGCCGGTCACTCACGACCAACAGAGGGGCGTGCTCAGAGCGCCCCTCATGACGCCGACACCGCCCCGCCGTTCACGCGGAGGGGCGCCTGGTCCAGAGGTTGCGACGCTAGTGCAGGGACGTTTCAAGAGGGATGGCAGCGCTTCGGCGGAGCCGGAGCCGCACGGCGGGACCGACCGTGGTTCCTCGCCCCAGCACGCCCAGAACCCGGGATCGGCGCCGGCCGGCGGTGGCTCCGAGCAGCCCGGGCACTCCGGTGCGTCCGCGGACTCCCCGCCGCCGCCCCCACCGCCCAAGGCCGCTCCCCCGATCACACCGGGCACACGAATAGCTCTGCGCAACTGGCGTATCTCGACCCGTCTGGTCTCGCTGCTCGCGCTCCCCGTGGTCGCCGCCACCTCGCTCGGTGCCCTGCGCATCAGCGACTCGATGGACGAGATGCAGCAGCTCGACAACATGAAGCTGCTGACCGACATGACCAGGCAGGCGACCCAGCTGGCCGAGGCGCTCCAGGAGGAGCGGGACCAGTCGGCCGGCCCCCTCGCCAACGGCGCGCCGGGGACCGACCTGGGGGTCAAGGGCGTCCGCGACAAGACGGACCGGGCCCGCTCCTCTTTCCTGGAGGGCACCCAGGCGCTCAGCGACGCCTCCGACAAGGGCCAGCTGTCCGGCGTGCGCGACAACGTCGTGGGCATCGCGAGCGAGCTGAGCAACCTCAGCGCGATCCGGGCCAACGCCTACAAGGACCCGAAGAACTCCACCCAGACGGTCGAGGCGTACCACCGCCTGGTCGCGCAGCTGCTGAGCCTGTCCCAGGACATGGCACAGGCCACCAGCAACCCCGAGATGATCCAGCGCACCCGCGCCCTGTCGGCCTTCTCGACCGCCAAGGAGTACGCGTCCGAGCAGCGCGCGGTCATCGCGGCGGCCCTGCCGGCGAACAACCGCACGTTCGGCGACCTCTCCGAGAACGACCGCCAGTACGCCCTGTCGGCCCTGGACAGCCAGGGGTCCGAGCTGGACAGTTTCAAGAGCATCTACGGCACCGGCGCCGAGGAGCTGACCAAGCCGATCGACCAGGGCAGCCCCACGATCGTGGACGCCGACCAGTACGCCAGCCGTGTGCTGAAGAGCTCGACCGGCCTGCGGTCGCAGCCCAAGCGCTCGTACCGGGACTGGGTCGACGCCGACACGTCCAAGCTCGAGCAGATGAAGAAGATCGAGGGCACGCTCCTGGAGGAGATGGAGCAGAAGGCCCGCGAGCTGCGCAGCGCCTCGGAGCGCGAGGCCCTCATCTCCGGTGCGCTGATCCTCCTCGTCCTCGGTGTCTCCCTGGTCGGCGCCTTCGTCGTGGCCCGCTCCATGATCCGCTCGCTGCGCCGGCTGCAGGAGACCGCGACCAAGGTCGCCCAGGAGCGCCTGCCCGAGCTGGTCAAGCAGCTGTCCGAGGCCGACCCGCAGGACGTCGACACGTCCGTCGAGTCGGTCGGTGTGCACTCCCGTGACGAGATCGGCCAGGTGGCCGCGGCCTTCGACGACGTGCACCGCGAGGCGGTCCGCCTCGCCGCCGAGCAGGCCCTGCTGCGGGGCAACGTCAACGCGATGTTCACCAACCTCTCGCGCCGCTCCCAGGGCCTGATCCAGCGCCAGCTGTCGCTGATCTCCGAACTGGAGTCCCGCGAGGCCGACCCGGACCAGCTCTCCTCGCTGTTCAAGCTCGACCACCTCGCGACGCGTATGCGCCGTAACGGTGAGAACCTCCTGGTCCTCGCCGGTGAGGAGCCGGGCCGCCGCTGGACCCGCCCGGTCCCGCTGGTCGACGTGCTCCGCGCCGCCGCGTCCGAGGTGGAGCAGTACGAGCGCATCGAGCTGGCCGCCGTCCCGGCCACCGAGGTCGCCGGCCGGGTCGTCAACGACCTCGTGCACCTGCTCGCCGAGCTGCTCGAGAACGCCACTTCGTTCTCCTCCCCGCAGACCAAGGTCAAGGTCACCGGTCACGCGCTGCCCGACGGCCGCGTGCTGATCGAGATCCACGACACCGGTATCGGTCTGTCCCCGGAGGACCTCGCCGCGATCAACGAGCGGCTCGCCTCGCCGCCCACGGTGGACGTCTCCGTCTCCCGCCGCATGGGCCTGTTCGTGGTCGGCCGGCTGTCGCAGCGCCACGGCATCCGCATCCAGCTGCGTCCGTCCGACTCCGGTGGTACGACCGCGCTGGTCATGCTCCCGGTCGACGTCGCCCAGGGCGGCAAGAAGCCCGGTGCGGGCAAGCCGGGCCAGGGCGCCCCGCAGTCCGGCGGCCCGGCCGCCGCGCAGGCCGCCGCCGGTGTGGCCGCGGCCCGTCGCCAGGCCCAGCAGGGCGGTCCGTCCGTCGGTGCCGGCGCGTCCGCGGTCGCCGTGATCGGTGCGACGCACGGCACCGTCTTC